>NZ_JJMI01000007.1:0-2074 GCF_000705335.1 Mangrovibacter sp. MFB070 | reverse complement strand
GTGGTGGCCGGTTTACGTGTATGGATACGGTCATGACGCCGTTACTCAGTGACCGTGCCCGGGAGCTTGAGTGTGTTATGACAAAGTATCGTATGGGTGGCACAGGCTATGAATTTATTTATGCAGGAGATAACTGATGTTCCATGTCGATAATAATACGGGCGTCCCGGTTATGCCCGCCGTGTCACCACTGTACAGTGCCTTGCGCCTGTTCTTCACTGAAGGGGGGAATGGTATTCCTCCCACCTATCCGGGCCCTGACTGGTTCAATACCGTTCAGTCAGAGTTACTTAATATTCTTGACCAGGCAGAAATTGACCCAGATAAGGCAGATGCGACGCAATTGCTCACGGCATTCACCAGGCTTTTTCTCAGCAGAGAGAATCCGTTTGCGGATATCAAAGCTGATGGTCCTGCAGCTGTTGCACAGGGTCTCGCAAACCTTGGTTTGGGAGCAAGCGCTTTTGGTCTGCGTAATTGCGCGATATTTTCGACCGCAGGTGTCACCACATGGAGTGTTCCTGAGCTATTACAGAATGGCCGCAAAGCGAAAGTAACAGTTATTGGTGCTGGTGCTTCTGGTGGCCGGGCTGCGGGTGGAGGTGGTGGTGGAGGTGGTGGCATAGCGCAAAAAATAGTGGATTTAACCGGGATACAGACTGTCACTATTACCGTCGGTGCAGGAGGTGCCGCCCCCGCAGCGGGAACAAGCCAGATTGGCGGTGTAGATGGGGGATCTTCATCGTTCGGATCTTATTGCTCAGCGACAGGTGGAACATCCGGTGGAACACCATCTGCTGGATGGGGTGGTGCTGGAGTAGGTGGAGACACTAACAGTTCTCTTGGCCCCGGTTCACCCGGTAATAATTATAACTCAACTTCATATAACAGTGGCTCTGGTGGTGGTCCGGGAGGGGCAGGTGTAAGTTCTGGTACACAGAACAATGGAAATAACGCGAGGGGGCCTGGCGGCGGCGGTTCAGGTGCAGCCTATGCTAACTCAACAACAACGTCATGTCGTGCCGGTAGTGGTGCGGATGGTCTTGTTTTAATTGAATGGTGAGGTGAGGTATGAGCTGGGCAAGAATAGAGAATAATGAAGTTGTCGAATTAACCGATATAGATCCAACAGAACGTTTCCACCCATCGCTTATTTGGGTTGAATGCCCTGCAGAGGTATTGCAGGGCTATACATACGACGGCACTGAGTTTCACGCGCCAGAGATGCAGTCCAGTTAACTTGAAGATTCAGGAGCATCAGGCCAGACAAAGGCATTATAGCTGGCTTCATCTGTTATTGAGCTGAAGTCCAGCGCCTGTAGTTCGTTGATATACCTTATCCAGGCTGTCAGTGATGCCTTATCATCATCACTGATAGTGCCCAGCAACAATTCTGTCTGCCATATCGATATTTCGCTTTTTGCAGAAGTAATGAGGTTGGCCTGATTTTCTTTTGCTTCGGTGATGAGTTCATCTGTTGTTGGTGCTGGTATATCAACCCACGCCGGTCCACCTGATGAGTCAGCCCCAAGTTGTTTTCCCTCGGTGGGCGTGTCAAGAAACGTCTGCCATGCAACATCAGTAATTTCTACTGCATCATCAGGCCATGAACCTGCCACATCGTAAGATTTCTTTAACGAATCATCAAAGAAACCAAGTTTTGAAGGTGAAAAATATTTAGTCATTTTAATAACCTGTCGCTTCCCAGTATACGGTAACTGTCCCGGCAGTAGGTGAACCTGCTGAGTTTGAAGAAATGGACATTCCCCTTAAAACAGCGCCTGTTGTGGATAACGCGGTTGGCCTGCAAGTTTCACATGTCCCCCCCGCCACATCAGTAAGAACTGATGCCTGCAGGCTCACAGCCGCATTGGGAAATGTTGTTGGAAATGTGATTGACGTATTACCCTCAACAGCGTTCTGTGAAACGGTGAGCGATATGGTTGTCGTGCCCCATTGCTTGATTAAATTACGCTTCACGCCATTAATTATCATTGGCGTTGAAATGTACCCGCCCGTTCCCAGAGATCCAGAGCACACCCCCGCGAGAGCGATATCTCCCAAACCAAGGTTT
>NZ_JJMI01000006.1:0-5552 GCF_000705335.1 Mangrovibacter sp. MFB070 | reverse complement strand
TAAAACAGAATATGCCTGGCGGCAAGAGCGCGGTGGTCCCACCTGACCCCATGCCGAACTCAGAAGTGAAACGCCGTAGCGCCGATGGTAGTGTGGGGTCTCCCCATGCGAGAGTAGGGAACTGCCAGGCTTCAATTAAGAAGAACCCTCAGCGAAAGCTGGGGGTTTTTTGCTTTTGTGCTTCAGGCTGTTCAGCTGTTCAGCCACTTACCTGCAGTTTCACACCCGGAGACAGTTCCCGTCAGGTGATCCCGGCCACCGTGCCCCTGCGCCACTCCTCAGGGATACATTCGGGCAGCAAGACTCAGGCAATACTCTGCGTGATAGGAGTCTGAGCCGTATTTTTGCTATCAATCTGGCTGGTATCAAAATCCTTCTTGTGACAAGCCATTACACCATGAATCGGTTACACTAATTGCTGTCGGTCAGCAGGAAGAGCGTTCATGAGCAATACGTTAAAACCATTTCATACCTTTGGCATAGATGTCTGCGCGCAGCATATCGTTATTGCAAATTCAGCGGCAGAGATTGTTTCTGCCTGGCAAAGTGCGCAGGGCGCTCAGCAGCCTGCTTTAATCGTAGGGGAAGGGAGTAATCTCCTGTTCCTCGATGACTTTTCTGGCACAGTTATTCTTAACCGTATTGCCGGAATCCACATTGAAGAAGATAGCAATAACTGGCTACTGCATGTTGGGGCCGGTGAAAACTGGCACCATCTGGTCGAGTTTTCCCTGAAGAAGGGTATCGCTGGCCTGGAAAACCTTGCACTAATACCTGGCTGTGTTGGGTCATCACCTATCCAGAATATTGGCGCATATGGCCGCGAAGTAAAAGATGTGTGCGCCTACGTCGACTGTATCAATCTGGAAACCAGTGAGGTGCTGCGCCTGAGCGCAGAGGAGTGCCAGTTTGCCTACCGGGACAGCGTTTTTAAACATGAATATAAAGACCGAATGGCCATTGTCGCCGTAGGTTTTCGCCTGCCTAAGCAGTGGGTACCATTAATTACATATGGTGATTTAGCACAACTGGCAAAAGACAGTGTTACACCACAGCAAATATTTGATGCAGTGTGTCATATGCGCCGTACCAAATTACCGGATCCGGCGGTACAGGGTAATGCTGGTAGTTTCTTCAAAAACCCAGTAGTAGATGCAATAACTGCAGATGAACTGCTGCAACACTACCCCAAAATACCTCATTATCCCCAGACAGATGGCACCGTTAAACTGGCCGCAGGGTGGCTTATCGACCAGTGTGGGTTAAAAGGCTACCAGGCGGGGGGAGCCGCAGTGCATCAGAATCAGGCATTAGTACTGGTTAATGCCAATAATGCAACCAGCGAAGATGTTGTGAACCTTGCCCGAAACGTGCGTCAGAAGGTCGGTGAGAAATTCAATGTATGGCTGGAACCCGAAGTGCGCTTCATTGGTCGTCAGGGTGAAGTCAGTGCCGTGGAGGCGATTGCATGAAGGACAATAAAGTACCATTAACGCTTATTTCTATTTTGTCGGACGGTGAATTTCACTCGGGAGAACAACTGGGCGAACACCTGGGTATGAGCCGGGCAGCAATTAATAAGCATATTCAAACACTGCGCGATTGGGGTATTGACGTTTTCACCGTACCCGGCAAAGGTTACAGCCTGCCAGAGCCCATCCAGCTACTTAGCGCTGATGTTGTGCAGGCGGGTGTCACCGCAGGGAACGTGACGGTTCTCCCCGTTATTGATTCAACTAACCAGTACCTCATTGAGCGTATCGATTCTCTTAATTCTGGTGATGTTTGTATTGCTGAATACCAGCAGGCAGGGCGAGGGCGCCGGGGTCGTCAGTGGTTTTCACCATTCGGAGCCAACCTCTATCTTTCCATGTACTGGAAACTTGAACAAGGTCCGGCGGCAGCTGTAGGCCTGAGCCTGGTGATTGGCATCATTATGGCAGAAGTGCTTCATGCCCTGGGCGCAGATCAGGTGCGTGTAAAATGGCCTAATGACCTCTATCTTCATGACCGAAAACTTGCGGGCATTTTAACTGAACTAACAGGGAAAACAGGTGATGCTGCGCATATCGTCAGTGGCGCGGGGATCAACCTGACAATGCGTAATGTTGAGTCAACCATTGTTAATCAGGGGTGGATCAGCCTGCAAGAGGCGGGTGTTTCAATCGACCGTAATCAACTGGCAATTTATCTTATCAATGCCTTGCGGGACGCTCTGTTGATTTTTGAGGCCCATGGTTTGACACCATTTTTGCCACGTTGGGAAAAACTGGATAACTTTATTAACCGCCCTGTGAAACTCATTATTGGCGAGCGGGAAATTACCGGGATCTCTCGGGGTATTAATGAACAGGGCGCATTGATGCTGGAGCAAAATGGTATGATCACGCCGTGGATGGGCGGTGAAATTTCATTGCGTGGAGTGATGTAAACAGGGGGGCAGGGCTCCCCTGTTTGGCGTATCTATTTTCTTAGTCTTACATGCTCAACCGCATGATTACTGCTTTTACTCAGAATCAGACTGGCTCTTTCTCTGGTTGGCAGAATGTTTTCTTTCAGGTTTAACCAATTGATTTCCTGCCATAATTGAGTGGCAACGTTGACAGCCTGCTGCTCTGTCAATTGGGCGTAATTATGAAAATACGAATCCGGGTCGGTGAATGCGCCTTTACGGAATTTCAGAAAACGATTGATATACCAGGTTTGCAATAGCTCTTCCGGCGCATCAACATAAATAGAAAAATCCACGAAGTCTGAAACAAATACATGGTGTGGTGCATGAGGATAATCCATGCCACTTTGCAAAACATTCAACCCTTCGAGAATTAATATATCGGGTTGTGAGACGGTTTTATCCCCATCAGGAATAACATCATAAATGAGGTGAGAATAGACGGGGGCACTGACTGATGGCGCACCAGATTTCAGCTCAGAAACAAATTTAACCAGCCGGTACATATCATAGGATTCCGGGAACCCTTTCTTTTTCATCAAACCACGTTCTTTAAGCACCTCATTAGGGTGTAAAAAACCATCTGTGGTAATGAGTTCTACACGGCGGTGTTCTGGCCAGCGGCTGAGTAGCGCCTGCAAGACACGGGCTGTAGTGCTTTTCCCTACCGCAACACTTCCGGCAATACTGATGATATAAGGGATCCTCTGGCCATTGGTTCCCAGAAATTGCTCAAGCACAGCCTGGCGGCGCAGGTTTGAACTGATATAAAAGTTAAGCAAACGAGAAAGTGGTAAATAAATCTCAGCAACTTCCTCCATTGAAAGGTCTTCATTGATACCTTTCAACCGCGCAATCTCACCTTCGGTCAGTGTCATGGGAACTGAATCACGAAGTGCAGCCCACTGGCTCCGGTTAAACTGTAGATAAGGAGTCATTCACATATACTCTTGTTTCGCTGATGTACCTGATCATTGCAACGAATTCCAGCACTGAAAAAGCCAACCAGTCTGCGACCGATACAAGGCACACCGAGAAAAAGTTATTTTGATAATGGTCTGGAGGGTATCACCAGATGGCGTCGAATAATAAGAAAAAATAAGTTTAGGTGATGCTTTAGGAAGAAAGCATCACCTGAGATCAATTTTTTGTTTCGGCTGAGTCGTCAGAGGGACACGGCAGCGAACAGCCGTTTGTAATAAATCATGGAAGATGAAAACCCATTGTGCTGAGAAAACGTATAGTCCGGTAGCTCGCCAAGGCACCGGTAACCCTGAGCACGATAAAAAAGCTCTGCACCAGAGCCTGCTTTGGCTCCCAGGCAAATCAACCCCCGCTTGTGGGCCCGTGCTGCACTTTCCAGTGTCTCAAGCAGATGGCGGCCAATACCTCTGCGGCGACAACGTTGATGTACTACCAGAGCATTAATCTCTGCACGGTTAATCGCATCGTCAGTTTGTGCCAGCCTTAATTGAATAGCTCCTGTAATGCCTTCCTCATCTCTGGCAATCCACATGAGTAATTGTCCCCGGCTAATAGCATCTTTTATGTCCGAGACTTCCCCCGGTACGCATTGCGTCGTTTTCAATGCGCCAGGCAGTGCTTCAGATAGTTGCTGGCTGTAGACTGATAGCATGGTAGGGCTCAGCGGAATAATCTTCATGGCATTAACCTCCATCACAGATAACCAAACAGAGAAATGCAAAATGTGATCCATATCTCATGCATGGATTAGGCCGAAGAAACAATCTGCGAACTATCTTTCTGCACCATTGCCTGCCAGTTGTATAAAAAATGCACTGCAATGATGCGTGGGAAAAAAGAATGGGTAACCCCTGGAGTATTAACATGGCTAACAAACTGAAGGATATTTGTTCGCCTCCGGCTGAAAAGTAGTCATAATTGCGATGTGTAGTGCAAAATGTGAGCGATAGAACATTTTATGCGATTTTTTTGTTGCATCACGGGGCATGTGTTCCTAGAATGCGCGCTACTTGATGCCGACTTAGCTCAGTAGGTAGAGCAACTGACTTGTAATCAGTAGGTCACCAGTTCGATTCCGGTAGTCGGCACCATCAAGTTCGGGTGGGGTTCCCGAGCGGCCAAAGGGAGCAGACTGTAAATCTGCCGTCATCGACTTCGAAGGTTCGAATCCTTCCCCCACCACCAATTTCGGCAATGCATAAGTATTGCCCGGGGCGTTTAAAAGATTAAGCGACCCGAATGCTGAGAGAAATCCTCTCATAATTCCGACAGAAAAATCAGGTAGCCGAGTTCCAGTGTGCGGGCATCGTATAATGGCTATTACCTCAGCCTTCCAAGCTGATGATGCGGGTTCGATTCCCGCTGCCCGCTCCAAGATGTGCTGATATAGCTCAGTTGGTAGAGCGCACCCTTGGTAAGGGTGAGGTCGGCAGTTCGAATCTGCCTATCAGCACCACTTCTTATTCTCCCTCCCTGCTTTATTCTGTTTAACGTTCTGTTAATTCAGGCTTAATGCCTGGTTGATGTGGTGATATCACCGATTTATCCGTGTCTTAGAGGGACAATCGATGTCTAAAGAAAAGTTTGAACGTACAAAACCGCACGTCAACGTCGGTACTATCGGTCACGTTGACCATGGTAAAACAACCCTGACTGCTGCAATCACTACCGTTCTGGCAAAAACCTACGGTGGTTCCGCTCGCGCATTCGACCAGATCGATAACGCGCCGGAAGAAAAAGCACGTGGTATCACCATCAACACTTCTCACGTTGAATACGATACCCCGACCCGCCACTACGCGCACGTAGACTGCCCAGGCCACGCCGACTATGTTAAAAACATGATCACCGGTGCTGCTCAGATGGACGGCGCTATCCTGGTTGTTGCTGCGACTGACGGCCCGATGCCGCAGACTCGTGAGCACATCCTGCTGGGTCGTCAGGTTGGCGTTCCTTTCATCATCGTGTTCCTGAACAAATGTGACATGGTTGATGACGAAGAGCTGCTGGAACTGGTTGAAATGGAAGTTCGTGAGCTGCTGTCTCAGTACGACTTCCCGGGCGACGACTGCCCGATCATCCGTGGTTCTGCTCTGAAAGCGCTGGAAGGCGAAGC
>NZ_JJMI01000005.1:0-190943 GCF_000705335.1 Mangrovibacter sp. MFB070 | reverse complement strand
GCTCCGTGCTGGCAGATCATTTTACTGTAGCGGGGTACTGTTTACTGAACTTGTTACCAGTGTGATGGACACGGCGCGCAACTGGCTCCGTGCTGGCAGATCATTTTACTGTAGCGGGGTACTGTTTACTGAACTTGTTACCAGTGTGGCGGGCACGGCGCGCAATTTGCCGCCAGGCAGGCCGAGTATTTTACTGCACCTGCAGTTTTGCGTTCTGTGCTAAAGCCATCCCACGCGCTTTGATTTTCAACTCGGTAAAAATTACTTTACTATCAGGTTGTACCACTCTTCTGACATAACAATCACCCGCAATTATACATCGCAGGAAAACATGGAAATTTTCTTCACGATTCTCATTATGACCTTACTGGTCTCCGTTTCCGGGATGGTGACACGCATGTTGCCGTTTCGGGTTCCATTACCTTTAATGCAAATCGCGCTGGGCGCTTTGTTCGCCTGGCCGCAGTTTGGCCTGCATGTGGACTTCAACCCGGAGCTGTTTCTGGTGCTGTTTATCCCGCCACTGCTGTTTGCTGATGGCTGGAAAACGCCGACATCGGAGTTCTTACAACATGGCCGCGAGATCATTGGCCTCGCGCTGGTGCTGGTGCTGATAACGGTAGCTGGCATAGGTTTCCTGATCTACTGGCTGGTGCCGGGTATTCCTCTGGTTCCGGCTTTTGCGCTGGCTGCCGTGCTTTCGCCTACCGATGCCGTGGCGTTGTCCGGAATTGTAGGCGAAGGGCGCATACCGAAAAAAATAATGGGGATCCTGCAGGGGGAAGCGTTGATGAACGATGCTTCCGGCCTGGTCTCACTGAAATTTGCTGTCGCGGTGGTCATGGGCACTATGGTGTTTACCGTGGGCGGCGCGACCGTTGAGTTCCTTAAAGTGGCAATTGGCGGGCTGGCCGCTGGTATTATTGTCAGCCTGGTGTACGGCCGTTCTCTGCGCCTGATGAGCCGCTGGAGCGGCGATGAACCGGCAACACAAATTTTGCTGCTGTTCCTGCTGCCGTTTGCATCGTATCTCATTGCCGAGCATTTTGGTGTTTCAGGTATCCTCGCGGCGGTGGCCGCCGGGATGACGATAACCCGTTCCGGCGTAATGCGTACTGCGCCACTGGCTATGCGGCTGCGAGCGAACAGTGTCTGGGCAATGCTGGAGTTTGTGTTTAACGGCATGGTCTTCTTACTCTTAGGGCTGCAGTTACCTGGCATTATGGAAACGTCACTGGCCACAGCCAGCGCCGACCCGAACGTCGAAGTGTGGATGCTGTTTGCTGATATCGTGGTGATTTATATCGCCCTGATAGCCGTGCGTTTTATCTGGCTGTGGGTGATGAAGCGGTTCAGTCAGCGCTTTTTGAAAAACAACCCCATGTCTTTTTCTGACTGGAGTACCCGCGAGTTATCTATTGCTGCTTTCGCGGGGGTTCGTGGGGCGCTGACTCTGGCTGGTGTGCTCGCAATCCCTTTGTTTCTCAAAGATGGTTCGCTGTTCCCTGCTCGTTATGAAATGGTGTTTATTTCCGCTGGTGTGATCCTCTTTTCGCTGGTTGTCGGCGTGGTGATGTTGCCACTACTGCTGCGCCATATCACGGTGACTGACCATGCACTGATTTCCCGGGAAGAGCGTATTGCCCGGTCTGCAACGGCTGAAGTGGCTATTGTGACAGTGCAGAAAATGGCGGAAAGGCTGGCGGCAGATAGCAAAGAGAATATCGATGACGAAGTTATCCGGGAAGTGAGCTCCCGGGTTATCGGCAACCTGCGGCGCAGGGCGGGGGGACGCAGTGATGACACAAGCACCACGCAAGAAGAAAACCTTGAGCGGCGACTGCGCCTGACAGCATTGCGTTCTGAGCGGGCGGAACTTTACCACCTGCGGGCTACCAAACAGATCAGTAATGAAACCCTGCTAAAAATGGTCCATGACCTGGATCTGCTGGAAACATTGCTGATTGAGCGAAGCTAACGTTACAGGCTGCCTGATGGCGGCCAGTGGTTTTTGCAGCATGTTATCCAGGCTTGTGCGCTGTGGGAAAGGTAGCCCTCGTTACGCCAAATCATCCCCAGCGCCCAGTGCAGTTCGCTGTCCAGTGGCCGCCAGCATAACAAGCCCGAATCCAGCTTTTGGCAAATGGGTTCGGGCAAAATAGCCAGCCCTACCTGGGCCTGCACCATGGCAGCCAGAAAATCCCACTGCCCACTACGCACTGCAATTCTTGGGGTAATCCCTAACCCGGAAAACATCTGCATCAACTGGCGGCTGAGGGAAAAATCTTCGTTATAAATCAGTAGCGGTACATCGGCCAGTTGCGTGGGGGAAATGGTGCTCATCTCCGCCCATTCAGAACCTTTGGGAACCACTACGCACAGCGGATGTTGTGCCACATGCAGCGTAGTGAAATGTTGCTCGTCTTCAACAGGCAGCGCCGTTACAGCGACATCCAGCTCGCCATTTTGTACTGCCTGTTGCACTTTCAGCCCACCAAATTCGGAAATTTTTAACTCTACTCTCGGGTATTTTTGGCGAAAGTGGGCAATGGGCGAAGCCATAATCATCCCCACCATTGGCGGGATCCCAAGGCGCAAAGTACCGTGGTTCAACTGGCGAATATCACTCAGCTCTGACTGGAGTTGCTGAACGTTATCCAGAATCACCCGGCCTTTGTCATACACGGCTTGCCCGGTATCAGTGAGCGACAATTTGCGCCCCTGGCGAATCAGCAGCGTGGTGCCTAATTCATCTTCGAGATTGCGCAGCATCTTACTGATAGTGGGCTGGGTAACAAATAAGTTCTCGGCAGCACGGGTGAAGCTTTGCTGGCGGACTACTTCAATAAAATAACGCAACATGCGTATATCCATGCCTGCTCTCCCAAACTATGCCATTTAACAAACTATGCCATTTAACTATGATTTCGATAATTTTAATTCATTTCTGGAATTTTTCGCGCTTTCTTATACTGCGCCTTCTTTGTTGATAATTTCAGGATATCCTGGCTATGGCCATTGCATTACGAACACTGGCACCGGGCATGTTACAACGCCTGCAGGTTCCGGTTCAGGTCGTGTTGTATGCGAGTTTATTTGTACTGGCGGAATATTTGGTTCAGTGGTGGCGTTTGCCTCTACCTGCCAATCTGGTGGGTATGTTGTTGTTGCTGGGGCTGATAGTGACCCGGCTGTTGCCGCTCAGTTGGGTGCGGGCTGGTGCTCGCTGGTTACTGGCAGAAATGTTGCTGTTTTTTGTTCCCGCGGTCGTGGCCGTCGTGAATTACACCCAGTTATTGATGGCGGAAGGCTGGCGTATTGCGCTGGTCATCATGCTCAGTACCGTGATGGTTCTTGGCGCCACGGCCTGGGTGGTGGAGAAAGTCTACCGCTTTGAAGTGGCTCGCCTGGCGCGCAGGCAGGTTCAGGATGAATGATATCGCCTTCAGTTTGTTATGCCTGGTGGCGACAGTTGTACTTTATATGGCGAATAAACGCCTGTATCGCAAATGGCATAAATTACCGTTGATGCCGCTGGTGATGACGCCAGTATTACTGGTGGCAATACTGGTTGCCGGGCATATTTCTTACCAACGATACATGCTGGAAACCCACTGGCTACTGTGGTTGTTAGGCCCGGCGACCATGGCTTTCGCTGTGCCGGTCTATGAAAACCGCGCATTGATAAAACGCCACTGGATGTCGCTTTCGGCGGGGGTAATCACGGCTACGCTGGTGGCTGTAACCAGCTCGGTCTGGCTGGCTCGCCTGTTTACTCTGCCGGATGAAGTGCAGCGCAGCCTGGCTGTTCGTTCGGTGACCACGCCGTTTGCACTGGCCGCAGCCAAACCGCTTGGCGGTCAACCCGATTTAGTGGCGCTGTTTGTCGTGATAACCGGCGTGTTTGGCATGGCGATTGGCGATGTGCTGTTTTTGCGCCTGGCTATTCGTGAGGGTATGGCAAAAGGAGCCGGATTTGGTGCCGCTTCTCATGGTGCCGGAACCGCACGCTCTTACGAACTGGGGCCGCAGGAAGGCATGGTATCCAGCCTGGTAATGATGTTGGCGGGGATAATTATGGTACTGGCTGCCCCAGTAGTGCGCTGGGCGATGTTTTGATACTCCCCCGGCGCACCGGGGGGAGAAAACGGTGTTAGTGCGATTTACCCTGCTCAATACCGATGCCGGTTTGTGAACGGATAAACTGTGCCTGGAACAACGAACGTTCTTGTTTACCGGCTTCACTGGTATCTGTGATGGAGAAGAACCAGACACCGATAAAGGCCGCCAGCATGGAGAACAGCGCCGGGTATTCGTAAGGGAATATCGCTGTGGCGTGACCAAGGATTTTCACCCAAATGGTTGGGCCGAGAATCATCAGAACCACCGCAGTGAGCAAACCTAACCAGCCGCCAATCATTGCGCCGCGAGTGGTCAGTTTGGACCAGTACATCGACAGCAGAATAATCGGGAAGTTACAACTGGCGGCAATGGAGAAGGCCAGCCCCACCATAAAGGCAATGTTCTGTTTCTCAAACAAAATCCCCAACAGAATTGCCACCACACCCAGTACCAGAACGGTAATTTTGGAGACTTTTAACTCCTGGCGTTCTGTTGCGCCTTTGCGGATAACGTTGGCATATAAGTCGTGAGACACCGCCGATGCACCTGCCAGAGTCAGCCCGGCAACTACCGCCAGAATGGTGGCAAACGCTACCGCAGAAATAAAGCCAAGGAACAGGTTCCCGCCAACGGCATCCGAGAGGTGAACTGCCGCCATGTTGTTACCGCCAATCAGTGCTCCTGCCGCGTCTTTAAACGCCGGGTTTGCACCCACCAGCATGATGGCACCAAAGCCGATGATAAAGGTCAGGAAGTAGAAATACCCCATAAAACCCGTAGCGTAGAGCACACTCTTACGTGCTTCGCGGGCGTCGGTCACGGTGAAGAAACGCATCAGGATATGTGGTAACCCGGCAGTACCGAACATCAGGCCAAGGCCCAGTGACAGGGCGGATATTGGGTCACTCACTAACCCGCCAGGCCGCATAATCGCGCCACCTTTAGGGTGCACCGACATCGCTTCAGTAAACAGGTTATTAAAGCTGAACCCGGCATGTTTCATGACCATAATCGCCATAAAACTGGCCCCAAACAACAGCAGCACAGCCTTGATGATTTGTACCCAGGTGGTGGCCAGCATGCCGCCAAACAGCACGTACATCACCATCAACACACCCACCATAACCACCGCAACATGGTAGTTCAGGCCAAATAACAGCTGGATAAGCTTACCGGCACCAACCATCTGTGCAATCAGGTACAACGCCACCACCACCAGTGAACCACAGGCGGACAAGGTACGAATTGGGCGTTGCTTCAGGCGGTAGGAAGCCACATCTGCAAAGGTATAGCGGCCGAGATTACGCAGGCGTTCGGCAATCAGGAACAGAATAATCGGCCAGCCGACCAGAAAGCCTAAGGAATAGATAAGGCCGTCGTAGCCAGAGGTATACACCAGCGCGGAAATCCCCAGAAAGGATGCCGCAGACATAAAGTCACCAGCAATCGCCAGGCCGTTCTGGAAACCAGTGATATTCCCACCAGCGGTGTAGTAGTCGCTTCTGGAGCGGGTCCGGCGGGAAGCCCACCAGGTTATCCCGAGAGTCAGCACGACAAAAATCACGAACATAACAATTGCCTGCCAGTTAGTTGGCTGGCGTTTAACTTCCCCGGTGATGGCATCCGCACACTGTCCGGCCAGTGGCAACCCCATCATAAGTAACGTGGTCAACAAACGCATCATGATGGTTTTACCTCGCTGATAATGGCCTTCGTGAGTCGGTCAAATTCGCCATTTGCCCGCCAGACATACACGCCTGTCAGCACAAACGACAGCACGATAATGCCAATACCAACGGGAATACCGCGGGTGACGTTAGTGTCTGGCCCCAGCGGGGTTCCCAGCCAGTCGGGCGCAAAAGCGATAAGCATGATAAAACCAAAATAAACCACCAACATAATAGCGGTCAGGAGGGCGGCAAACCTTTGCCTTTTGTGTACTAACTCCCTGAAATGCGGGTTATCTTGTACCTGCTGATAAACGGTATCATTCATCGCGGCATCTCCAGAGGTAAGGTCAATTTTTTGTTGTAGGTTAGGTTTAGTTATGGCTTTTAGCGCGCAGATTACGCACATCACTGATTCGCCCTGCACTTATATGCAGGGCGGTATCGTGCCGTATTAAGACGGCATTTTGATTGCTTGTTTTTCCTCCAGTAATTTTTCTACAACACCTGGATCTGCCAGGGTCGAGGTATCGCCAAAGTTGCTGGTATCACCGGCGGCGATTTTGCGCAGAATACGGCGCATGATTTTCCCGGAGCGGGTCTTCGGCAGGGCATCAGTCCAGTGCAGCACATCTGGTGTTGCCAGTGGCCCAATCTCCTTGCGTACCCAGTTGCGTACTTCGGTATACAGTGCTGGAGTGGGTTCTTCGCCATGAATCAGGGTAACGTAGGCATATATAGCCTGGCCTTTAATACTATGGGGGATCCCAACCACAGCTGCTTCAGCAATCAGTGGGTGAGAAACCAGTGCAGACTCAATCTCTGCGGTACCAAGGCGGTGGCCGGACACATTCAGCACGTCGTCTACGCGGCCGGTTATCCAGTAGTAACCATCTTCATCGCGGCGTGCGCCATCACCACTGAAATAGCGGTTTTTGAAGGTTGAGAAATAGGTTTGTTCAAAACGAGCGTGGTCGCCAAACAGTGTGCGCGCCTGGCCAGGCCAGGAATCAGTGATAACCAGGTTACCTTCTGTTGCGCCTTCCTGAGGGTTACCTTCGTTATCAACCAGTGCCGGTTGTACACCAAAGAAGGGCCGGGTGGCGGAGCCTGCTTTCAGTTCAGTGGCGCCGGGTAACGGGGTAATCATGAAGCCGCCGGTTTCTGTCTGCCACCAGGTGTCCATCACCGGGCAGTTTTCATTACCGATTTTTTTCCAGTACCACTCCCAGGCTTCCGGGTTAATGGGTTCGCCCACTGAACCCAGAATACGTAATGACGAACGGTCGGTACCTTCTATGGCGCTGTCGCCTTCTGCCATCAGGGCACGAATTGCGGTTGGCGCGGTGTACAGAATATTGACCTGATGTTTATCCACCACTTGTGCCATACGGTTCGGCTTCGGCCAGTTCGGCACGCCTTCAAACACCAGCGTGGTTGCGCCACAGGCCAGTGGCCCATAAAGCAGGTAGCTGTGCCCGGTTACCCAGCCCACATCAGCGGTGCACCAGTAAATGTCGCCGTCGTGGTAATCAAACACATATTTAAACGTGGTAGCGGCATAAACCAGGTAGCCTCCGGTAGTATGCAGCACACCTTTTGGCTTACCGGTTGAACCGGAGGTATAGAGGATGAACAGCGGGTCTTCCGCGCCCATTTCAACGGCCTGGTGTTCATCGCTGGCGTCAGCCATACAATCGTGCCACCACAGGTCGCGGCCTTCATGCCATTGAATATCACCACCAGTACGTTTAAACGTTATCACATGCTCAATGGTGGTAACTTCCGGGTGCTCAAGCGCTTCATCAACATTCTTCTTCAGCGGTATTCCCCGCCCTGCGCGAACACCTTCATCGGCGGTGATCACCATTTTTGCGCTGGAATCCACAATACGCCCGGCAACGGCTTCTGGTGAGAACCCACCAAAAATTACGGAGTGAACGGCACCAACACGGGCGCAGGCCAGCATGGCGACGGCAGCTTCCGGCACCATTGGCATATAAATCGCCACCACATCGCCTTTGCGGATACCTTGTTTAGTTAACACATTGGCAAAGCGGCAGACTTCGCGGTGCAATTCACGGTAAGTCAGCGTGCTACTTTGGCTGGCATCGTCGCCTTCCCAAATGATAGCCACCTGGTCGCCGCGTGTGGCGAGATGGCGATCCAGGCAGTTAGCCGCCAGGTTGAGGGTGCCGTCTTCGTACCACTTAATCGACACATTGCCCGGTGCGAACGAGGTGTTCTTTACTTTGGTATACGGCTTGATCCAGTCGAGGATCTTGCCCTGTTCACCCCAGAATGCATCAGGATCCTGGCATGACTGTTGGTACATTGACGCATATTGTTCCGGATTTATCAGGCAGCGTTCCGCAATAGTTGCGGGAATTGGGTGCTTGTGTATTTGGCTCATGGCTTTTTTTCTCCTTTCCTGATGTTAATAATATGTCGCGAAAAGGTTAATTGAAGTGGGGGTGATGGCTTTGTTTACTTTTTGGGCGAGAGATCACGCAATGTTTAAAGAGGTTTAATAAAACACCAAACATTCTTTGAAGCAGAGCGGGAAATGGTGCGAAATGTATTAGCGAACATTAACGAAAAATTAAGAGAGAACAGGTGAGTAGCGCTTCTGACTGAGTATTTTGTCTGCTAGCTGAAAGAAGTCATATGAGTTTCATATAGGTTGCACAATTGCGGGGCAATAGCGGTTCGTATAAAAAAGCCGTACACCTGATGGTGTACGGCTGATGAGATATCACACTGTTGTTGTTACCCTTGTGCGCTTTCCCGCAGGCGGGTTTTCAGGGCGTCATAACTCTCTATAACGTACTGCTCCGCTGCATACTGGTCTGCAATAGGCTCAACCCGGACTGCACAGTATTTATACTCCGGCGTTTTGGTTATTGGGCTCAGGTTTTCTGTTACCAGCTCATTACAGGCGCCTATCCACCATTGGTATGTCATGTAGATAGCGCCTTTGTTGGGCCGGTCACTAACTTGTGCCCGGGTGATGATTTTACCTTTACGGGAGTGCACCCATACCAGTGCTTCATCTTCAATGCCCAGTTGTATCGCATCCTGAGTATTGATTTGCGCATAGCCGGGTTCATCCGCCAGTGCTGCCAGAGCCGCACAGTTACCGGTCATGGAGCGGCAAGAGTAATGGCCCACTTCACGTACGGTAGACAACACCATGGGGTATTCCTCTGTAAGCCTGTCCTGCGGAGCCACCCAGTCACAGGTGTAGAACTGCCCCAGGCCATTAGCGCGGTCGAACTGCTTCGCATACAGGTAGGAAGTGCCCTGGTCTTCTGGCCCGGTATCGCGGCATGGCCACTGAATAAAGCCCAGTTCGCCCATTTTTTCATAGGTTGCCCCATAAAAATCCGGGCACAGATGCCGCAACTCGTCCCAAATTTCCTGGGTGTTGTTGTAATGCATCGGGTAACCCATGCGCGTGGCGATTTCACTGATAATTTGCCAGTCTGTCTTCAGGTCCCACTGGGGTTCCACCGCTTTAAAGAAGCGCTGGAAGCCACGGTCTGCCGCGGTGTATACCCCTTCATGCTCACCCCACGAGGTGGATGGCAGGATGACATCGGCTGCAGATGCAGTTTTGGTCATGAAGATGTCCTGAACAATAACCAGTTCCAGGTCATTAAACGCCTGGCGTACCGCAGAGAGTTCAGCATCCGTTTGCAACGGGTCTTCACCCATAATGTAAGCGGCTCTTACTTCCCCGTGAGCAACGCGGTGCGGTAGTTCGCTGATGCGGTATCCCGTTTCAGCAGGCAGTGAGCCCACGCCCCAGGCACTGGCAAATTTCGCGCGGTGCTCAGGGTTGTTCACATACTGGTAGCCCGGGAAGGTGTCTGGCAGTGCGCCCATATCGCAGGCACCCTGAACATTGTTCTGGCCACGTACCGGGTTAACGCCGGTATGGGGTTTGCCCAGATTCCCGGTCAGCAATGCAAGGCTCGTCAGGGAACGAACGGTTTCCACGCCCTGGTAAAATTGCGTGACGCCCATGCCCCACAAAATCATCGCAGTTTTAGCGCCGGCGTAGGTCCGGGCCGCCTGACGGATTTGCTGTGCACTCAGCCCCGTAATGTCTTCGACGGATTCCGGGGTATAGCCCGCAACAATTTTTTGGTATTCCTCAAACTCTTCTGTGCGCGTGGCAACGAAGTCTTTGTCGTACAAGTTTTCTTCGATGATCACATGGCCCAGAGCATTGAGCAGGGCAATATTTGAACCATTACGCAAAGCAAGGTGCTGGTCGGCAATACGCGCGGTTTCAATTTTGCGTGGGTCGCACACAATGATTTTCGCGCCATTTTGTTTTGCGCGCAGAACATGCTTCGCAACAATAGGATGCGAATCCGCAGGGTTATAGCCGAAAATAAACAGTAAATCTGTGTCGTCAATTTCGTTGATGGCATTACTCATTGCGCCATTACCGACCGACTGGTGCAGACCTGCAACCGAAGGGCCGTGTCAGACGCGTGCGCAGCAATCGACGTTATTGGTGCCAATAACGGCGCGCGCAAATTTTTGCATCACGTAATTGGTTTCGTTGCCCGTACCACGGGAAGACCCGGTGGTCATAATGGCATTCGGGCCATATTTCTGTTTAATCGCACTCAGGCGTTCGCTGACATAATCCAGCGCAACATCCCAGGAAACGGCTTCCAGTTTGCCGCCGCGTTTGCGACGAATCATGGGGGACTTCAGGCGGGGAGTGAGGATCTGGGTATCATTGATAAAATCCCAGCCGTAATACCCTTTCAGGCACAAATCGCCTTCATTGGTTTTCCCGTTTGCGCCTTCGGCCTTGACGATTTTACCGTTATTAACCACCAGGTTGATTTTGCAACCTGATGCGCAATAAGGGCAAACCGTGACAACTTTTTTCATCCGATTGGCTCCAGTGATAAGAGTAAGCGTGTGGCATGCCATCACGCGCGCCCATCAATGCATTTTCTGTGCCAGCTAAATAAGCCCGGAACTAATCAGGATATTACGGTGTTTTTTTTGACAAAACTCTGACGAAAGACAGGCCTTCGTCAGATATGACGTGTCGAGAAGGGAAATGAGTAGTGAGTGTTACAGGCGTTTGGTGAAACGCAAATGTGTGGGTTCGTAGCCTTCGCGTAAATAAAAGCGGTGGGCGTCTTTGCGCAGTGCTCCGCAAGATAACTCAAGCAGCTCTGCATCCCACTCACGGGCTTTACTTTCAGCCCAGGCCAGCAAGCGTTGGCCAGTGTTGTGCCCGCGTGATTCCGGCATGACAACCAGTTCCTGAACTTCACCAATCCAGCGGACATGGTGCAGGTGAAATTGCATCTGCAGGCTAATCATACCCACCGGGTGGTTATCCAGCAGTGCAAGCTGGTAAAAACGCTGTGGATCGTCGAGATTACGTACCAGCCCACTGAGAAAGGCGTCCCGGTCAAACGTAGTTTGTTTCAGTTCGCAAATTAGCTTGTATAACGCATCGGCGTCATTAAGCCGGGCAGGGCGTAGTTCAATCGACATGACGGCTCCCGGAACAGAAGTGTTGTGAGGGATATGCTAATCAACATAGTGTGATTTTTGCCATCCCTCAAGTGCCCACTGGCAAGTACCCACTGGATAGTGAATCAACAGATTTGCCAGCCCTTGCTGGCAAACCGGTTAACGGAACACGTTGACGGCATCTTCCAGACGGGAAGCCTGGTGTTGCATGGAGGCCGAAGCCTGGGCGCCCTGATCAACCAGTGTCGCGTTCTGGTGAGTAATATGATCAAGTTGATCAACGGCTTTGGTAATTTCAGAAAGACTGTGCGCCTGGTCTGCGGTCGCATCGCTAATTTGCGCGATAAGCTGGGTCACATTCTTCACCTGGTCCACAATATCGTGCATTGTTTCGCCAGCTTTCTGTACTTCTTCGGCTCCGGATTCTACCCGCGAAGAGCTGGATTCAATTAAATGGCGAATATCGCTGGCCGCTTTGGCACTGCGTTGTGCCAGGCTGCGTACCTCGCCCGCCACCACGGCAAACCCTTTCCCCTGCTCACCCGCGCGGGCGGCTTCTACAGCGGCGTTCAGTGCCAGAATGTTGGTTTGAAACGCAATGCTGTCAATCAGGGATGTAATACTGCCAATTTGTTTGGTGCTTTCGGCTATTTGGTTCATGGTGGCAATAACGGTTTCCATCACTTGCCCGCCATGGGTAGCCGCATTGCTCGCCTGCCCGGAGAGCTTATTCGCCTGAGCGGCGGTGTTGGTGTTATCCCGCACGGTATCGGATAACTGCGTCATGGTTGCCAGGGTTTGTTGCACGTTCACTGCTGTTTGCCGGGTGCGCTCATTAAGGTCTTCATTCCCTTGTGCCAGCGCATCGCTGCCGGTACGCACACTGCACACCTGGCCGCTGACATCATTGATAAGCCAGCGGAACATCAGGCCTAACTGGCTGATTGAACGCAAAGTAATGCCGACTTCATCCGAACGTTGCATGTGGTCGACATTATGGCTGTTGCCTGTCGCCACCATCAGCGCCTGTTTATGCAGTTGTTCTGCAGGCGTAGCGACCTGGCGTTCCTGCAGCAGCCCCACCAAAATAAACAGAACGGTATTTAACCCGAGCATAACCAGGTATTCATGCAGGGAGATATTTACAAAACCCATTACTGCTGAGGAGAGCAGCAGTGTTACCAGCAGTGGCAGGCGAATACGCCAGCGCAATGATAATGTTTTGGTTAATGAAAAGAGTGAAGAGACCCCTTTTTTGACCACCAGGCCATTACGTAATGTGAGATTAGTTGCGCGCCCTTCATTCATGGCCCGGTAGAGGGTTTCTGCCTCACGAATTTCCTCACGTGCGGGCTTAGTGCGAATAGACATATACCCCATTACTTGTCCATTACGTACAATAGGAACTGCATTCGCCCGCACCCAATAATAATCCCCATTTTTCCGCCGGTTTTTTACCAGCCCGGTCCAGGGTTCCCCACGTTTTAACGTTGCCCACATATCAGCAAATGCCTGGCGTGGCATATCCGGGTGGCGTACCAGGTTATGCGGCTGGCCAATAAGCTCCTCACTGGAGAAACCACTGGCTTCGATAAAACTGTCATTCGCATAAGTGATATAACTCTGCAGGTCTGTGGTAGACATCAGTGTCGCGTCGTCCGTCAACTCATATTCAGTATCTGTCACAAAAGGCTGTTGGCGCATTTGGTTATACCTGGCGTTATTGCGGGATTAACAGATGATCTCGGCATTTCTTAATATATCTTTAGCATTAAAAAGTGATGGCTATCTAAAAAATTTTCTCTAAGGAATGAGTAAGTGTAGTTTAATTATGGCTAACAATTAAATTTAATTAATATTTCTTTAATGCATTGATTTTATGTGTTTTTAAATTTTTGCTTTATACGGAAATTGTACTATCGTGATAATAGTTTAGTGTTTTGCCAGGGTATTACCTGGTGCGTGAAATAACCGGGATATTGTTTGTGTCTGATGAGTGGTAGCTGATAAATAAATTATGTCGGGACTTTTTTTACTATTTATAAATGGCACAAGAAAAAAACACCTCCCATTAACGGGAGGTGAAACGAATCAGTTCTTTTTAACAAATTCAGATTTCAGTTTCATTGGCCCAAAACCATCGATTTTGCAATCAATATTATGGTCACCTTCCACCAGACGGATATTTTTCACCCTGGTGCCAATTTTCAGTGTGGAAGAGCTGCCTTTGACTTTCAGGTCTTTAACCACGGTGACACTGTCGCCATCAGCGAGAGTATTCCCGTTGGCATCTTTCACCACCAGGGTATCGTCCTGGTGTGCGGGTTCGTCGTCACGCCATTCGTGAGCACACTCCGGGCAGACATACATCAGATTATCCTGGTATGTATATTCAGACTGGCATTTGGGGCATTGAGGCAGTTGCATGGCGTATCCTTTATTGTATCACTGGTACTGATATTCTCTGCCTGGCGCTGAACAAAAAGCCCACCCAATTATGGAGTTAGCGGGCCATTTTGTGCGAATTCTGTCAGGCGTAAAAGCCGATAATCTGCAGAGAATTCTCATTAAATGGTAAAAAACCGCTGGATTATAACTTATTTCTCATGGTGATTGTGTGGTTTTTTGCATGTTTACATGATTCTGATTATAATAAATATTATATTTAACAATAACATATATATTCAATTTGTGGTTTTAACTGCTAAAAAAGCAATGGTGTTTTTTATGGCGTGATTCTGTCATTACAGAGGTGGAAACATACCGTCTGGCGCCCATTGAAATGGGAGTGATTCGCAATCATGATTTTACTTAACCAAAATTAATGCCATCGGCAGGGAATGAGATAACCTGGTTTTTCATTCTCACAATCAATAAGTTGCTTTAAATATGCGAACAACATATCGTGAAAGCTAATAAGATAGTGTTATTCTTCACTGGCGGCTTTAGGTGGCTCACTCTCTTAATTGGCTTCCTCCGCAACGCTACGCTCACTGGTGTGGGAACACTCTTTTCGCTGATTAGTACCCTGGGTTTATTTACCCGGGGAGGGTTGTTGCCAGTGTTGTGTCATGCTTATTGATTGAATAGAAAAGAAATCTTTTTGCTTCCTTACCTGCGGGTAATGGTTTTTCTTTATATTAAAAATAAATAGTTCCAGGCTATTTCATAACTAAAAAATAAAAGACGTGATTATCACGTCTGATGATTTGCATTAAGGAAAGGTTTTTATGCACACACAGACAATATTTGAATTAAGTCAGGAGGCGGAGAGGCTATTGCAACTGGCTATTTCGCAGCTTGATTCGATTCAACAGTTCCCTGCTTCCAGCCCGCCTGTTGCAGCGACAGACAGTACTGTTGCTGCAAATGCTAACCATTTCAGCCTTAATGGCATACAAAGGCAGCATGAAATATTGCAAAGTGAGCTGCGTAAGCTCACGCATCAGGAAATGGTACTGGCGATTGTTGGCACCATGAAAGCAGGCAAATCCACGACGATTAATGCCATCATTGGTACTGAAGTGCTGCCCAACCGTAACCGGCCTATGACAGCGCTGCCTACGTTGATTCGCCACACGCCTGGCCAGCGGGAACCCAGTCTCTATTTTCCTCATGTTTTACCTATTGAAGCATTGATGGAAAATTTGCATGCCTGCCTGATACATTCAGACCGGCAGGCGCTGGCAGAGCGCCTGGAAATAGACAACGATATGGAAGCCCTGATTCAACGCATAATTGAAAAGCAGGGATTCGAACGGCACTATCTGGGTGCCCAGCCTATTTTTTATTGCCTGAAAAGCCTGAATGACCTGGTACGGTTATCTCAGGTTCTCAACATTGATTTCCCTTTTGCCGCTTATACTGCAATTGAACATATTCCTGTAATTGAGGTGGAATTTGTTCACCTGGCTGAACAGGAAGTTCCTTATGGTCAGTTAACGTTGCTGGATACCCCCGGGCCCAATGAAGCCGGCCAGCCTTATTTGCAGCAAATGTTAAAAGAGCAATTAAGCCGGGCTTCGGCGGTTATGGTGGTGCTGGATTACACTCAGCTCAAATCCATATCCGATGATGAAATGCGCCGGGTAGTGGCTCAGGTTGGCGACAAAGTGCCGGTGTATGCGCTGGTCAACAAGTTTGATCAGAAAGATCGTAATAGCGATGACGAACAGCAAATTCGCGCCCTGATAGCCGGTTCTTTGATGCGCGGAGTTATCACCCCGGAACATGTCTTCCCGGTGTCTTCAATGTGGGGTTACCTGGCATATCGTGCCAAACATGAAATTGAACAGCATGGTTGCCTGCCTGACCCTGACCAGCATCGTTGGGTTCAGGATTTTGCCGATGCCGCATTAGGGCGCCGCTGGCAGACTGCTGATCTCGCCAATATCCCTCATATCGGGCAGGCTGCGCAGTTGCTCTGGGAAGATGCCTTGCTGGAGCAACCCATCAGTACCATTCTTGATGCGGCACAAGGGAAGGCTTCGCTTTTTGCATTGCACTCAGCAGTACAAAAACTGAATAGTTATTCCCGTCTTGCCAGTGAGTTTCTGTTTCTGCGTGCGCAGGGGCTTAATATGGATGATGCCAGCCTGCAGGCACATATTCACAGTCTTGAACTGGATATCACCACACTGTATTCGTGCCAGGCACCGGTAGCCCAACGTGTTCAGATGGAAATGGAAGAAGCGATTGGCCAGATAGGCAATAACCTTGACCAGTGCAGGCAGCGAGTGCATGACGCGCTGAAAAGTTATTTTGAACATGGGGTTGTGCCTGCAATGGTGACGCAAAAAGTGTCCTCGTTGCTGTACCATGAACCAGATTTCACCCCAGGCGAGCGGCTGCTGATTTCCGGTAATGAAAATCTGGCCAGGCTCAGCCTGTTTAAGATAAGCCACTCTTGTGAAGCCATCATGGCCTGGGCTCAGAGCCATATGGCTGCGGCACTGGCCGCGATAGCAGAAACACTGAAGCAGACGTTAACGGCAACGTTTCGCCAAACGCTGGAGCCTATTGAGCAACGCCTGAGTACCGGGCTTGATGCTTGTGTCAAGGAACCGCTCTCCTTACCCGATATTCAGAATATGTTGCTGGATGCCAGTGTTGCCTCCTGTTTTGCTGACGCGTTAACAGAACAGCGTACTGTCAATTCACAAATGCAGACGGGTATTCGTTCTGCGATGCAACGCTGGTTTAATGGCGCGACGGATCAACTGGAAGGAAATGCGGATTATTCACGTCAGTTTGTGATTAACCTTAATGAACTGCAGACGAAACTCTTCCAGCATATTACCCAGGCCTGCGAACATATGCGGGGAGCTGTGTATGCGCAGCTGGATGTCTCCGTCACTCAGTGCCTGACAACCTTTTTTGCTGAAGTGACCAGTGCGCTGGAAGCGATTCAGCGTAACCTGAATCACTGCATGCTGGCTCGCCAGCAAAGCCATGAGCAACAGCAAGGGTTACGTAAACGCGTTCAGCATTGCCTCACAACGGTCACATTTATTCGTGAAGATACACGTTTATTGCAGGAAGATATCCAGACGCTGCTAAAAGCGGAACAATAATAATGACGTATTCATCATTAATTGAAATACCAGAAGAAACACTGGAATGTATTAATGGCAAGTTTGTTGTCGACCTTGCCAGTGATATTGACCTGCGACGGGAGCGCCACCGCCACCCACAAAGCAACCAGTTTTGGGTGCACTTACAGGCGGTATTTCGCCAGAAACTCCCCGCAGGGCAAATTTTACATGGCAGTGAAGCGGCAATGAACCATGGTGATGCCAATCTGGCCTGGCTACAGTGGTTCCTCAGTAAAATGGCGCTCAGCCAGTTTACTCTGGCATCACTGACGGCACGGATTCAGGTGTTGCGCGCCAGTTGCCCTCCCGGCCATGAACGAGAGAAACACCTGCTGCAATTGCAAACCCTGGTAAGCCAGCGCCAGCAGCGGCTGGCCGCGCAACTGGAAAAGTCAGACAGCCTCAACCAGGCTCAGGTTCACTGTGAGCAAGTGTTTGCACGGTGGCGTACCGGGCATTATCAGCGTTTTTCTCCAGCGGCCCGTTGTTATATTGCGCTGGAGGAGTTGCGCTGGGGAATGTTTGGCGATGTCTGCCGTGCGCAACAAGCCATACATTCCCATTCGCTGGTGGAGTTTGTCCGGGAACGAGCCATCGCGCAACTGGCTTGCGATATCGGTGCATCAGCAAGAACCCGGCACTTCTACCATCAGTGGCTTACGTTCCCGCCAGCAACAGGAATGATGGACCTGAAAGCATTACTGAGCTGGCTGGGTGACTGGTGTCACGGTGAGTATCAGCCTGTCACCTGGTCTGTAACACAAAGCTGGCAAAACATTGCGCTGGGTATGCCGCGTATTTGTTCCGCTTCCCGTCTGGCTGGCAGCATGGTGGATGAAATCTTTCACCTGGCAGACGCCGATTAACTGCGCTGGTGGGTAATCAGTAACAAGGGGCAAACCTGTTTCCCCTTGTTATTGGGTGACATCCTCTCGTTCTGTGCAGACATGAGGTTTAACAGCGGCCTCAAGCGGAAAATTGTTTTCTTATGGTTGTGTATGAAAGCAAACCCACCACTGCTGCCTGTTTATGATTTCTATCTTCCCAACCAGAGTTAACCTGCGGCATTAACGGTGTTTCTTCGTTTTACCCGGGGTTTAACGCTACATTGCGGCTCTTCTCGCTTTTTATCATGGCGAACTATCCGTTGAAGGCGACGGATACGTCATGCCATGCGGCTGCTTTTTCTGGAAAAACAGATTTCTTTCACGCGTAGTAACCACTAACACACTGATTCTGTTCATTTATATGAAATATTGAATAATTAGCAAGAAAAGAATGACTTGATTTTAGTAATTCAAAAATGATAATCGGTCTCAAAATTATAAATCTTATCATTTAAGAACAGAGAGAAAAGCCGTGTCAAACCGCCAGTCAACTTGTGTGGGCAAGGGGCCCCGCATATTGGCGTTGCTAATCAGTAGCGCTATTTTCCCGGCACTTGCCGTGGACACAGCAACGGACAGCCAGTCAACAAACACCTCAAAGCAAGAGGCCACTCATTCTCAGAAAGTAGATACCATTACGGTGACTGCTTCTCCTGACAATACCTTCCAGCCTGGTGGCGATGAGCTGGTGCCTGCTTATCTGGACGGGCAGGTTGCCAATGGCGGCCGTCTGGGAATGTTAGGTGAGCAAAGCGCCATGGATGTGCCTTTCAATGTGGTGGGGTACACCTCTAAATTAGTCCAGGATCAGCAGGCACATACAATTGCTGAGGTGGTGGCTAACGATGCGGGTGTGCAGTCGACCAAAGGTTATGGCACATACGCTGAAACATACCGTATTCGCGGTTTTACTTTGAACGGCGATGATATGACTATGGGTGGGCTGCCTGGGGTGGTTCCTCGCCAGGTGGTTGATACCCAAATGCTGGAGCGTATTGAAATTTTCAAAGGTGCGAATGCACTTCTGAATGGTGCGGCTGGTACTGGTGTCGGCGGTATGATCAACCTGGAACCTAAACGCGCGGAAGATACGCCGATTACCCGTGTCGGTGTGGATTACACCTCAGATTCCCGGTTAGGTGGAAGCCTGGATGTGGGCCGCCGGTTTGGTGATAACAACCAGTTTGGCGCAAGGGTAAACTTGTTGCACCGTGAAGGCGAGGGCGCGGTAGATAACGATAAACGCCGTACTACTCTGGCTTCACTGGGGCTGGATTATCGGGGCGACCGCCTGCGTTCTTCACTGGATTTTGGCTACCAGAAGAAAACCTTCCATGGCAGCCGTGGTGGTGTAAATATCAGTGGTGTCGATTTTATTCCAGCGGTGCCCGGTAACTCTACCAACTACACCCAGAAATGGAGTTACAGCGATATCGAAAATGAATTCGGTATGGCGAAATCAGAATACGACTTACTCGATGACGGGCGCCTGACTGCGTATGCCGCACTGGGCGGCCAGCATGCACGGGAAACCGGGGAATCAACCACACCGGCATTGACAGATACCAGTGGTGACGCAACTGTTTCACGCATGAAGTCAGATACCATTATTGATACGCTTAGTGGTATGGCGGGGTTACGCAGTAAGTTTGATACTGGGTTTGTGTCGCACAATGTCAATGTGGGCTATTCCGCATTTACCAGCCAGACCAAGTCTGCCTATGCAATGAATTTCTTTGCACCGACATCAACAATCAACATCTATTCCCCGCAGGATGTTGCAAAACCTGAAGCTGATTATGTTGGTGGTAAATACTCCGATCCATCCACCACGATTCGTAGCCGCACTCAGGGCTGGTTGTTAAGTGATACATTGGGCGTGCTGGACGATAAGTTACTGTTTACTCTGGGTGCCCGCTACCAAAAAGTGGTGTTGGTCAACTATGACTATAACTCCGGGGCGGAAACCTCACACTTCGAAGACAACCGCTGGATGCCGACTTATGGTGTTGTTTATAAGCCATGGAAGCCGGTTTCTTTCTATGCCAACCATACCGAAGCACTGCAACCAGGTGATTCCATTGGTGTGGGTGCACTGAACTACGGCCAAAGCCTGGGTATCATGCACTCCAAACAAAATGAAGTGGGTGTCAAAATGGATTTTGGCCGCATTGGCGGCTCCCTGGCATTATTTGAAATCAAAAAACCTTCAGCGATTAACGACTATGTCGGCTCAAATTACTACACTCGTCTGGATGGTGAGCAGCGTAACCGCGGTATTGAACTGAATGTGTTTGGCGAGCCCATGTTGGGCCTGCGTTTGAATGCCAGCACCACCTGGATAGACCCGGAACTGTCTAAAACTGAAAATGGCACCAACGATGGCAACGATGCCATTGGTGTGCCACGTTTTGTGGGGGTACTGGGCGCAGAATATGACATCCCCCATGTGGAAGGCCTGACTGCAACCGCGCGTGTCAATCATACTGGCTCTCAGT
Source organism: Mangrovibacter sp. MFB070 (assembly GCF_000705335.1). NCBI lineage: Bacteria > Pseudomonadati > Pseudomonadota > Gammaproteobacteria > Enterobacterales > Enterobacteriaceae > Mangrovibacter > Mangrovibacter sp. MFB070. The sequence continues at coordinate 170,658 of NZ_JJMI01000005.1, read as the reverse complement.
ATACCGATGCGGCAAACACCAAAAAGCTGGACAGCTACACCACGCTGGATTTAGGTGTGCGCTACCGGATGCAGCTTAACGCAGACAAGAATGAAATGGTCTGGCGTGTTGGTGTGGAAAACGTCACCAATGAAAAATACTGGGCTTCTGTAGAAAGCTACGGCTCTTATATTTTCCAGGGCGACCCGCGCACTCTGAAAGTGTCAATGACCTACGATTTCTAAGATTCACTGAATAGCTTTTAATAAACCGGTTACCTGAAAAGGTGGCCGGTTTTTTTACCTTTCCGGATAAGCCAGGATAAACGGAACAGGGGATAAAACTGTAATTTTGTTATTTATTAGTAATATTATTTTAATATCAATGCATGCTGTGCTTATTTTTAAATAAAAACATCAATTCTGGATGTGGCTTTAATTCTATCGATGAGGTTATTTTAAAATAACTGCAAATAATAACCATTATTATTCATTTTGCTTTTCTGTTACTACAATATTAGCCATTAAGACCTACTATATTTGGTAGTTTTCCCCTGCGTATTTCAGTCTTGATACCGGTTTAAAATGCTTTTCCTGGCCGGAACTGCAAATAAAACGAGGGGGAGAGTATCAACACCTGATTTCATCATTATGAAATTAAAGCATTTTTTAAGGTAAACCATTTTTTACTTGAGCCTTGTGCTGAATCGAATAAATCCCGCTTACTGCTAAACAGGCTTTTTAGTATCGCTTGAATATCGTGTAAACCTCTGCGCTTTTGTGCCGATAACAGACGAGTATATGTCTATTCTCAGGGAAAAAGGATGAACACTCTTTTCGCAAAGTCACTGTCCGGGAGCGTGATAACGGGGACGTCGTTGTCTGACAATTCCAGCCATGCCACTTCCGGGCATTCTGTAAAAACGAAAGATGCTGAGCACACACAAGATGGAAGTACTGGTGTTGATACAGCACTGCAACAAGATGGCGGCGTGACCGTCTCATTGAACTATTCTGTTGAATCCGGTGAAATTATCTCACCTGAACAACTGGATGGTCTGGCTTCTTTGTCTCAACGCCTGGCGAAAAGCCCCAGCCTGAATAACTCGTTGTTTACTGATCCGGCTACGGCAATGGATGCGGTGAGCTTTACAGGCTTTTACCACGCGGCGGCAGAAGGTGTAACGGCTGATCAACTGGCTGAAAAACTACATACTGCACTGAGTGGCGTACCTGGTAGCGGAACGCAACTGACCGACGCGATGGACCTGGCAATGACGCAGGCCAGGCTGAATAAGCTGGTGGATGATAATATCGCCGCAGACTGGCAACCGCATGCACGGCAGACCGTGGAGCAGTTTATTCAGGCAAAGGTAACAGCTCAGGACAGTGAGTGGCAGGCGCTGGCGGAAGAAGATATTGCACTGGCCGCAGCACGTGGGGATGATGCGAATCAGTCCCAGGCTGAATCAGACCTGGCGGTATTACAGGCAGGTAACAGCCAGCACCAACAATTGCGTACAGCTTTTCTTGAACTGACACGCGATACGTCAAACAGTGACGACTGGTTCAGCACGTTTAGTGCGGCCATAAATGGCAAGGGTGCGCTGGAATATGAAGAACAAATGCATGTCCAGGCACTGAGCACACAATGGCAGAGTTTATAGCCGCGGCAATGCCGTGTTTGCCGCCAGGAGTATCACTTGTTATCACTAACAGGCGGTGCTGACGGCGTTTATTGAGCCATGTATTTCACTGTTTTGCGCCAGGCGGGTAAAGTGCGTTGCACTGCAATGCAATGCTTCCCTCAGTGCCGGATACCATCCGGCCTGGCCTTTTCCACTTACGCAGCCACACCTGTGTTCATCACAGCATCGATTTGTTCTCGCCAGGTAAGTTGTTCTGGCGCCCCTTCACTGCGCTGGCCATAGAGCTGTGCTATCTGAGAACCATCTGCAGCAAACAGCTCCAGGCTGGTAACAAATCCGTCCCGCGTGGGTTTGCGTGTGACCCAGGTTTCCGCAATGTTATCCATAGCTAATTGCAACGAAAATGCCGGGTTTTCCACACACAGTTGCTGGTTTACTACCGCCACCTTATCAATAGGCCCTGTGAAAATTTGCACACAACCCCTGTTGGCGACAAAGATCATTAGTTCATTTTGCGCTTTTTCCGCCTGAGCCAGAATATGCTGCACAGCATCATTGTCGACCTGGCAGGCAAGATCAGAACCCACAGCACGAAACGCCTGCAGGCGTGAAACTTCATGATTTTTCAGCAGCCCAAAGAATTGGTGAACATCGGTCATTGCACGCCATTCACGCTCAAGCGCCTGCCCATCAACAGCATCAGTGTGTAACGGTACCGGGTAAGCGCGCAGATCCAGCTCCCGGTGTTTGCGTAAACTACACTCGTTAATCAGTTCATTCCAGGCGGTAAGGTTGGTGTTCTCGGTCGTGAAGGCACTGAGTACGGCATCGCCCTGGTTATCAAAAATCTGAATACTCTGGCGTAACCCCAGCGAGGTTTGTTCCGCTACGGCAAAGGCGCAATGCCACTGAGCAGGAAACAAGCGGAGATCCAGTGCTCGTGGGTTCAGCACAATACCGTGTTGCCCCAGGCGCAGGTTGTCATAACCCCCAATTTGCTTATGAATAGCGTAAGGGTTTCGGGTAATATTTTTTATTTCGCCAACCCGGGACAGCCCGTGTAACAAAGCAGTGAAATCAGGGCGTAACTGGACTGTATCCTGCCCAAGCCGGCAAAAGAGCAATTCTGCTTCACTGATAGCCATTTGTGCCGCGAGCTCGCAGGCATGTTTGTGCGGATGTGTGGCTTTGAGTGACAAATAATGTTGGTAGCGACCATTCATAAATTCATTCTCCTTAATAACCCCGAAGCAGGAAAAGAGATGACAACGGGCAGGGGGACAGCACAGGAGGCCAGACACTGTGTTAAGGTTACAATAGTGTTAGCAATATGAAATAAAGCTAATATAAACACGCAGTGTAAGCAATGCATTCTCTGATAATGAGAATTGTTCTATGTTTGGCGTATTCACTCAGTACGCATCCACCGCAGGAAAAATGAAGGGAAATGATTATGGAACCAAAACCGCAGGTTATTATTGAGTACTGTACTCAGTGTAACTGGCTGCTCCGTTCCTCATGGATGGCGCAGGAGTTGCTCTTTACCTTCGCAGAGGATTTGGCGAGTGTGACACTCAAGCCTGCAACGGGCGGAACCTTTATTATTCGGGTGAATGAGCACGTTATTTGGGAGCGCAAACGTGACGGCGGTTTTCCTGATGCGCCCACTCTCAAGCAGCGGGTGCGGGATATTTGCTTCCCTGAGCGCAGCCTTGGTCATAGCGATTTACCGCGCACGCCGCCTTCTGAGTCTGGCAGTGTTTAAGCATTTTCTACTGGATTTATCTGTACAGTGTAAAGTTCAGTGATTGTTGTGTTGTATTGAGCTTTTTTCTTCTCAAATGCGTAAAATTCAGTTTTCAATGTATTGCATAGCAACGCCAGGCCCTTATTCTGGGGGGCGGTTGTGCATACACCTTTTAATTGCCCATTAATCAAGGAGTGAACGATGGCTACGCACTTTGCACGGGGGATACTCTCTTACCCAAATAATTTGTCACCACGCCTTTCAGCCCAGGCTCTGAAATACTCGCAGCAACTTCCATCCCATAAACGTAACCGTTTTTTGGCCTCACGTAGTTTGCTGGCTGAACTGATGTTTATGCTGTATGGCATTGCTGTGTTGCCAGAAATTACTTGTGAGCAGGGGCGCCCATGTTTTGCCAGTGAAGAATTACCCGATTTCTCTGTGGCTTATGCAGGAAACTGGGCCGGTGTGGTGGTGGCAACAGAAGGCAAATGTGGTCTGGATATGGAGCTTCAACGGACCATAATTAACACTCCTGCGGAGCGGGAAGGCCTGAGTAGCAATGAAATTATCTGGATTAATAACCAGACCGATCCGAAAGAAGCCTGGGTCCAGATTCTGGCGGTTCGCCAAAGTCTGGGAAAACTGGTTGGTCAGCCTAATAATATTACCCATGAGCTGCAATTATTGCCGGGGGTTGGGCGGTTACGTTTTGCACCTATGGCGCTGGTTGAAACGATTTGTGATGCTGAAGATCTGCTGGTGTGGTCTGTGGCAGGCGCTCCGGCAGCAGAACGCCTGAAGTTGTGGGAGTTTGATACGGCTTCTGGCTGGCGGGTGTTAAAAGACTTGCAGGAAAGGGCGCACGACCCGGATACTCGCTTAATGCGCTTTACCAGTATGCCTGCAGATAAAGCATTAATTATTAAATAAGAAAACAGTTGTTTGCCGGTGTGCTTCAGCAGGCCATCAGCCAGAAGCCAGACAATAAATATGTTGTATAAATAAAAAGCATCGTATAAATCAAAAATGGCTGCCCGGGTTAACCCCGCTGGCAGCCATTTTTTATCGTAAACAGAGCTGGTATCAGTGTGCGTCAATAAACACTATCTTCAACACAAACAACAGCGCAACCACCACCACACAAGGGCTGAGGTCACGCAGGCGGCCGGTGCCGATTTTCATCACGCAATATGAAATAAAGCCCAGCGCAATACCTTCAGTAATTGAGAAACTGAACGGCATCATTACTGCGGTGATAAATGCGGGTACGGCTTCAGTCAGGTCGTTCCAGTCAACACGCGTCAGGCTGGAAGTCATCAGCACACCCACATAAATCAGTGCACCAGCTGCCGCATAGTCAGGCACCATACCCGCCAGTGGCGACAGGAAAATCACCAGCAAAAACAGTAAGCCAACTACCACCGCCGTCAGCCCGGTACGCCCACCAACAGAAACCCCGGAAGAGGATTCAATATAGGCTGTAACTGACGAAGTACCAATAAACGCACCTGTTACAGAGGAAATACTGTCAACAAACAGCGCCTGTTTCATGCGCGGAAACTTGCCTTTCTTGTCGGCCAGGCCTGCTTTATCGGTAACGCCAATCAGCGTGCCAGAGGAGTCAAACAAGTTCACCAGCATGAAAGAAAAAATAACCCCGGCCAGGCCGATATTGAATGAACCAGCCAGATCAACATGGCCGAAAACAGTATGCACATCTGGTGGAGCAGAGACGATACCGGTGTAGTGGACATCGCCCATCATCCAGCCCAACAGGGATGTGACAATAATGGAAATCAGCACGGCGGCGTGAATATTACGCGACGCGAGAATGGCAATAATAAAGAACCCAATGATACCAAACAGCACCGAGTGCGAGGTAAGGTTACCAATAGCGACCAGCGTATCTTTATTGGCGACAATCACACCGGCGTTTTTCAGCCCCATCATGGCAATGAACAGGCCAATACCACTGGTGATACCGACGCGCAGGCTGACCGGGATATTAGATATCATCCAATAGCGAATTCGGAAAATCGTCAGTAATAACAGGCCAATGGCACCCCAGAAAATGGCGCCCATCCCAACCTGCCAGGGCAGGCCCATTGCACCGACCACTACAAAGGCAAAGAAGGCGTTCAGCCCCATAGCGGGAGCCAGCGCAACTGGCAAGTTAGCAAAAATCCCCATCAGTATGCTGCCAAATGCAGCAATCAGGCAGGTAGTGACAAATACCGCGCTGGTATCCATCCCCGCCACGCCGAGAATTTGTGGGTTAACAAAAACGATGTACACCATGGTCAAGAAGGTGGTGAAACCGGCTATCACTTCCGTGCGTACGCTTGTCCCGTGAGCGCGTAATTTGAAGACGCGTTCCAGCAATCCCTGGCGCTCTGCCGGGGTGGTGTGTAGTTGATTCATTATCAATTTCCGGTAAAGGAAGAAAAAAACGTCGCTATCCTATACCAAAATGGCTAAATGTAGAGGCAATAGCCGGATTTTTTTCACTGATTAGCGCATACGGGATCGATTGCATTGCGCAAACAACGTAGAGTAAACGTTCAACTTATAAATTCAGGAAAACCCATGTCAGCCATTGAAGCTATCTTTTTCGACTGCGACGGGACGCTGGTCGATAGCGAGGTGATTTGTTCCAAAGCGTATGTGCATATGTTCCACGAATTTGGTATTACCCTGAGTCTGGAGACCATGTATCAGCGCTTTAAAGGCATCAAACTCTACGAAATCATCGATACAATCAATCATGAGCACGGTGTTCAACTGGACAAAGCGGAACTGGAGCCCGTATACCGCGCTGAAGTGGCGCGCTTGTTTGAAAGTGAACTGGCAGAGATCCCTGGGGCTCGCGCGCTGGTTGAATCTGTGACGGTTCCTATGTGCATTGTCTCCAATGGGCCGGTGTCAAAAATGCAGCAGTCACTGGGTAAAACGGGCATGCTTCACTTTTTCCCCGGGCGCCTGTTCAGCGGCTACGATATTCACAGCTGGAAGCCAGACCCGGCTTTGATGTTCCATGCAGCCGAAGCCATGCAAGTGAGCCCAGAAAATTGCATCTTAGTTGACGACTCTATGGCAGGTGCTCAGGCGGGAGTGGCAGCAGGTATGCATGTATTTTATCTCTGTGCTGACGAACATAACCAGCCGATTCACCACCCACGCGTCACCGTTTTTCATGATTTAGCGCAGTTGCCCGCATTGTGGCAGGCCCGGGGCTGGGTTCTGACGCGTTAACACACTGGTTCCCGTCTTCAAGCTGGCGGTGGAGCCAGTTTTGCCATGTGCTGTAAAGGGATATGGCAGTCAGGACGGGACTTGTGCCTGCTTTTTGCTCTAATTTCTCGGGCCACACTCAATATCATTCAGAATAATATCCTTTATATTGTTTAATCATTGTATTTGTGACTTATAAATACATTTTTTATTGATATAAATTCCTGCCGCCGTTTCGCTCAGGTAGCATGCCGCTACGAAAATTTTACCCAAGAGTTTCAGAATCCGGCATTACCGGTCGTTTTTATTCAGTATCCAGGAACGCGCAGAGAACTTCCTGGCTTGATTATCCATACCAGGCCTGAGTTGTGCCGTGGGTTTGGTAAATGCAACATAAAGGAGTATGTAATGAATACAGGTCGTTTTTTCCAGTTAACAAAAAAAGCGATTGCATTCGTACTGGCGGCGGGAATTGTCGCAGGCTGTAATGAGAAAACAACAGGAGTTGATCCCGTGAAATTTGTCGATATGGAAAAGTTGTTAGTGGATTCGGGGCTGGCTGAACAGGAAGCTGCACATTTGCGCCTGGTGAACGAACGCCTGAAGCAGGGTGCTGAATTAGCCGGTAAACAGTACAGCACTATGGATGAAGAGAAAGTGGGCTTAGCCCGCCAGGCTGATGGGCAGATTTTGCAACTCCAGTGGCAGGCAGAGCAACAAAATGCACGTAAAACTGTGCTGGCTGCCGTTACGGAAGCGGCAATGGCCTGGCAGGATGAACATGGCGCAGTGGCAATTCTGCCCCGTCAGGCAGCTCTTGCCGTGGCTAAAGATGCGGATATCACAGACGATATTCTGGCAAAACTGAAAAACTATACGGTCAAGTTTAATTCACTGCCAGAAGTGGCTATTAAATCAGAAGAACATAACACACCAGCCACCAGTCATTAATTCTCTTACGGGTATTGCTACTGTAATACCCGCATTCCCAGCCTGCCGGTGACCTAAAGGATTTCACCAGAATGAAAATTTGTGTCATTTCCGATGACAGCTATTTTTCTGTTGGCGTTGCTGCAGCTATGGATAAATTCTGTCCAGTACAGCATTACAGCCCTGGAAAAGCATTAACAATACCAGTCAGTGAGCTTGAGCAATATTTTTATATTGTTCTTAATATTCGCAACCGTATGTTGTACAGAAAAGTAAGCTTAAGGTTAATGCGCTGTAAGGCAGACAAAATAATATTATTGCCTAACTGGCATCGGCTTGCGCGTAACTTTCGCCGGTTATTTACACCGTTAAAGATAACCCCTGCTGAATTACGTGGGCTGTTGATGTGTGAACCGCTGTGCAGGCAGGGGGCAGATAAAGTGGCACTTAAAGCATCCTACTTTGATATTTATCAGTCTATTATGGAAGGTGATAACTACAGTTATTTGATAGAGAAAAATGAAATCACCTATAAGCATATTTTTTATATGAAAAAAACCATCCTGAAACAATTAGGGATAGATAAAGTAAATCCAGGAAATGTCTTTCTGGCTGAGTCTGTATTTCTTGGGTTGCAGGGGCGTAATCAGGTTAAATTTATTTCCTGAGTTGAAACTGGTGTGAGCTTTTACGCCCCAGTGATGCAAGATGTGGAGAAAATTTACTCAGTAAACCAGGAAAAAGTCATAACCTGAGTGCTTTTCGTTATTTGCGAAATCAGTTGGCCTGTGCTGTCATTATGTTTTAAAAAAATGGCAGGCTACACGATATGTTGACAAGGAAATTTCTTACCGGGTTGTTATTTTCTACCCTGTTTCCCGCCAGTGCTGCACTGGCAGCGGAAAGCACGCTGGTTTATTGCTCTGTTGCTTCCCCTGAATCTTTTAACCCGCAATTAGCCAGTTCCGGCCCAACCTTTGTTGCCAGCTCACAAACACTGTATAACCGCCTGGTGACATTCGACCCGAAAGATAACTCGCCAGTTCCTTCACTGGCAACCTCCTGGACCATCAGCCCCGATGGCAAAACCTATACTTTCACTCTGCGCAAAGGCGTTAAATTCAACAGCAATAAATATTTTACACCCACGCGGGATTTTAACGCCGATGATGTCATTTTCTCGGTAATGCGCCAGAAAGACGCAAATAACCCTTACCATAATGTGTCGCATGGCAGCTACGAGTACTTCAATGACCTGGAGCTGTCATCGCTTATCAAAGAAGTTAACAAACTGGATGATTACCATGTCCAGTTTGTGCTGACTAAACCTGATGCCGCATTCCTGGCCGACTGGGGTATGGATTTCGCGTCGATTTTATCTGCGCAATATGCTGATGCCATGCTGAAAAAAGGTACTCCAGAGTATGTAGATACCTGGCCGATTGGCACCGGGCCTTATGCGTTACAGCAATACAAGGTCGACTCCCTGATTCGTTACATTGCCAATCCGAATTACTGGGATGGCGCAGTGCCGACCAAACACCTGATTTTCTCCATTACTCCTGACGTACAAACCCGCCTGGCAAAACTGGAGAAAAACGAGTGCCAGATTATCCCGGCACCCAGCCCGGTACAGTTTGACGCTATCAAAAAAGACAAAGACCTGACCCTGCATTCGATTGACGGGCTGAGCGTTGGCTACCTGGCGTTTAATACCGAGAAAAAACCTTTCGACAATGTGCTGGTGCGCCAGGCGCTGAATTACGCAGTGGATAAAAAAGCGATTGTTGACGCCGTATTTATGGGGTCAGGAACGGTGGCAAAATCACCGATTCCCCCAACGATGATGGGCTACAAAAAAGATTTGCCAGATTATGATTACAACCCGGAAAAGGCCAGGGCTCTGTTGAAACAGGCGGGATTTGCGAATGGCTTTGAAACCAACTTGTGGTCCATGCCGGTTCAGCGCCCTTATAACCCCAACTCGCGGCGTATTGCTGAAATGATCCAGAGCGACTGGGCGAAAGTGGGCGTGAAAGCCAAAATTGTTACCTGGGAGTGGGGTGAATACCTGTCCGGACTGCGTAAAGGTGAGCATGCAACGGCACTGTACGGGTGGATGTCAGATAATGGCGACCCGGATAACTTTGCCGACACACTGCTCAGCTGTGGCAGTATTAAAAGTGGTTCCAACGCGGCTCACTGGTGTAACAAAGACTACGATGCTCTGGTAACCAAAGCGAAAGAAACCAGTGACCCGGCAGCGCGAGCGAAACTATACCAGCAGGCACAAACTATTTTTTACCAGCAGGCTCCCTGGCTGACGTTAGCAAATGGGAAAACGTTCTATGCCACCCGCAGCAATGTAACCGGGTACAGTGTCAGCCTGATGGGAAGTGATTTCTCGAAAGCAAAACTGAACTGATACAGAAAAACATACGGCGTTGCACAAAAGTGTCGTAACCACCGCACCAGGGATGGCGCAGTGGTTAGCTACCCAACTCCGGTTTACGGTGATACATGCGCCGTGGGTGGCCGGGTTTGCCATAACGCATTTCCACATCCAGAAACCCGTTGTCCACACAGTGCTCCAGGTAACGCCGGGTGGTGGTTTTACTCAACCCGGTCTGGCTCACCACATCATCGACAGATAACACTGTGTCATGGTGGCTGGCAAATAAGCTTTGCACCCGGCTTAAGGTTTGTTCTTCAATCCCTTTATTACCGTTTTCTGTACGGTAATTTTTACCTTGCAACTCGTAGAGCGAATCCACATTGCGTTGATCGACAATTTTCCAGGTACGCTGCTGCTCATTAAATTGCACGAAGCGCGCCAGAGACTGGTCCAGCCTTTTCCACGAGACAGGTTTAAGGATGTAGTCGAAGGCTCCATTGCGAATCGCCTGGCTGCAGGTATCCATATCGCTGGCGGCAGTAATAAAAATCACCGAGCATTTGTGCTCAGCAATCCACGGACTGTTCATCAAACTGATCCCCTTGCCATCTGGCAGGTAGTTATCCAGCAATACCAGGCCCGGGCGCAGGTGCTGCAATAACTGGCGGGCATCCGCAAGGGAAGGTGCAGTACCTGCGTAGCGCAGTTGTGGGTGGTTGCGGAGTAATTCTGCATGCAGCTCCGCCAGTGGTGCTTCATCTTCCACAATCAACACATCAATGGGTTCCAGTTGCATACACAGTTTCCTCTTCTGTTGGAGCAAGGGCTGGCACGCAGGGTATAAACAGCGAAAAAACCGTGCCAGAAGGAATATTATCGGCGACTTCGATGCTGCCGCCAGCCTGGGTGATATAGCTGGCGATAAGATAAAGCCCAAGACCGTGGTCGCCATGTTGTTTGGTGGTGACACCGCGTTCAAAAATATGCTCACGGATTGCCGGATCCAGACCTACACCGTGGTCTGCAACTTCAATAATCAGTTCCCGGCTGGACAAACGAATCAGTACTTCGACAGGAAGATGTGCGCCGCTGGCACGCTGGGTGGCTTCAATTGCGTTATCCAGCAGGTTACCAATTACGGACAAAAGCCCGGATTCAGTAAGCCCGTGGAAAGGTTCACGCATTTCACACGCCGGGTCGAACCGTAACGAAACACCTTTCTCCCGTGCGCGTGCTGTTTTGCCTAATAGCAACCCGCACAGCGTGGGCGACTGAAACCGGTCAGAAATAAAATCCAGGCACTCCTGGTCATGCTCTGACTGGCTTTGAATATATGCTGTTGCTTCCTGATAGCGCCCCATATGCAGTAAACCCGCCAGTGTCGCCATATGGTTTAGCTGTTCGTGCCGCATGATGCGCAGGTTATCCAGGTACCGTTTAACCTGGCTGAGTTGTGCGGCCATGGCATCGATATCGTTACGGTCCCGGAAAGTAATTACCCAGCCCTGTAACTTCCCTTCCAGCATAATACGCACCCGGCTGGCAATAACCGTCAGGTGGTTAAAACAGCAAATCTCATCGTGGGTATCCTGCTGCAACATGATGTCAGGGCGGAAAAAGTGCACCGGCTCAATCAATTCTGATAACGGTTTGCCACGCACTTCGCGTGAGGATTGATTCAGCCCAAGCAAATGTTTGGCCGCCTGGTTGATAACAGCAACCCGCGATTGAGCATCAATGGCAATCACCCCTTCATAGATAGACTCCATCAGCGCTTTTTGCTGGCGAACTAATAAACCAATTTCCCGTGGCTCCAGTGAGAAAATTTGCTTTTTGATACTGCGGGTAAAAAACCACGAAAAAACAAATAATGACATCAGGATAAAAGCGGCAGATAACGCAATATTAACCACTTTACGCGAAGTAATGTTGTCGAGGTAGCTTTTCAAATACCCAACAGAAACAATACCAATAACCTTACCCTGATTATCAAAAATAGGTGATTTGCTGCGCAATGAAATACCTAAACCACCCTTGCGAATAGTAGTAATTGTTTTACCTTTCAGAACAGACTGATTGTCACCGCCCACTAATTTTTTACCAACCCGGTCATTAAATACTGAGTGAAAAAGATGCAGGGCATGTTCATCACCAATAACAATAAAACTGGCATCGCTGCGCTTCGCTACCTGAGTCATAAACTGGTTAATTTGTGTTATGTCATGGTGTGCGACGGCTGTCTTTAGTGACGGGATAAGTGCTATCTCCTGAGCCTGAATGCGGGCTCGTACGCTCATTTCCTGGTACAACTGGCGGCTCATATCAACATAGTAATAGACCCCAAGCAGCACAAACAGCCCCATGAAAAACACCGCAAGGGAGACAAACAGTTTTACCTGGAATGAGAGTTTCATTATTTGCTATAACGCACTTATTAAAAGATCAACTTTACCATTTTTCATATGCCCGTCGCTGTCGCTATAAAAAACTTGTGATCCTCTACACAGCCTGAATTGGCAGAGAATTAATTTAATATGCGAAGTTTGAAATTTTGTTACTGAAAATAATAAACTCCATAAACACCACGCAATTAAATCTGCACTGCATCACACATTATAATAAACTCCATAAACACCATACAATCCATTAAAACTTCCTGCTTAATATGTATTTCCTCACATTATATAGGTGCTTGCTCTTTTAATCTGACCCGGAACAATAACCAAGGGGCTTAATAATGAGCACGACTGATGATTCTTACTCTGTACCCCAGAACCCGGATGACCTTGCCCAGGTTTCGCTGAAAGAAAAATGGTGGCATATCCTCGATACCTGGAAAATTGGCATTATCCCGCTACCGCTGTTTGTGCTGGCCGGGTTGCTGATTGCGGTTGATTGCCTGGGGGGAAAATTACCCAGTGATATCGTCGTTATGGTTGCGACACTGGCTTTTTTTGGCTTCGCGTGTGGCGAGTTTGGCAAACGCCTGCCTTTCATTGGCAAAATGGGTGCTGCGGCGATTTGCGCCACATTCATTCCTTCTGCACTGGTGCATTACGGGTTGCTGCCGGATGTCGTTGTGGAATCCACCACCAAATTCTACAAATCCACCAACATTCTCTATCTCTATATTTGCTGCATTATCGTGGGCAGCATTATGAGCATGAACCGTACCGCGCTGATTCAGGGATTCCTGCGTATTTTCTTCCCGATGCTGTGTGGTGAAGTGGTGGGAATGGTTGTTGGGATGGGTGTTGGCCTGGCGCTGGGCATGGAACCGTTCCAGGTGTTCTTCTTTCTTATTCTGCCCATTATGGCTGGCGGAGTGGGTGAGGGTGCAATACCGCTTTCCATTGGCTATGCCACTTTATTGCATATGGACCAGGGTGTGGCGCTGGGGCGTATTCTGCCGATAGTGATGCTCGGTGGCCTGACCGCTATTATTATTTCCGGCAGCCTGAACCAACTGGGTAAACGCTACCCGCATTTAACCGGGGAAGGCGAATTGATGCCAGGGAAAACGACCCAGGCGGCAGGTCCTCTGACCGCGGCATTTAGCGGTAAAACTGACGTCACCACTATCGCTTCCGGTGCTTTACTGGCCGTACTGCTGTACATGATAGGGATGCTCATCCACAAACTGATTGGCCTGCCAGCACCTGTTGGCATGCTGTTTATCGCGGTCTTCATCAAACTGGTTCACGGTGTTTCTCCCCGCCTGCTGGAAGGCTCACAGGTGGTCTATAAATTCTTCCAGACTTCCGTGACTTACCCAATCCTTTTTGCCGTAGGCGTTGCCATTACCCCATGGGAAGAACTGGTTCACGCATTCACGTTCACCAACCTGTTAGTGATTGTCAGCACTGTCAGTGCTCTGGTTGCCACCGGGTTCTTTGTTGGCAAGAAGATAGGCATGCATCCCATTGATGTGGCCATTGTTTCCTGCTGCCAGAGTGGCCAGGGCGGTACGGGTGATGTCGCCATTCTTACTGCGGGTAACCGTATGTCCTTAATGCCTTTTGCACAAATAGCCACGCGTATTGGTGGCGCTATAAATGTCTCCCTGGCACTGCTGTTCCTCGGCAACTTTTTAGTCTGACTGACAGGTTTTACCGCTATGAAAATTGCAAGTTACCAACATCTTGGCCGCCACAGTTATGGCATCGTCACACCGGATGGCTTTATTGACCTGGGCATGCGCCTTGGCGACCGCTGGCCGAGCCTTAAAGCACTGCTGGCAGGGAATGCCCTGCCTCATGCTCAGGCACTGGCGCAGTTAAGTGCAGACGTAAGTTTTGATGATGTCGTGTTTCTGCCCGTAATCAGCCAGCCAGAAAAGATCCTGTGCGTCGGCATGAATTATGCGGAAAAACGCCGGGAGTTTGATCAGCACGATCCTGCACCAACTTTGTTTGTCCGCTTCCCGGATTCACAAACCGGGCACAACCAGCCGGTGATGAAACCACACTACTCCAGCGAGTTTGATTACGAAGGCGAACTGGCGGTGATCATTGGCCTGGGGGGTGAGCAAATCACACGAGACCAGGCGCTGAAACATGTCGCCGGGTATAGCTGCTACATGGACGGCTCTGCCAGAGACTGGCAGCACACCTGGTTTACTGCCGGTAAAAACTGGCCGCAGACCGGTGCATTTGGGCCCTGGATGACCACGGCAGATGCCATTCCCGACCCCCACAAACTGGCGATTCGCACCTGGCTGAATGGCCGCATGGTGCAGGAAGACAATACCGCCAGCATGATCCACAGCGTGGCGGAATTGATTGAATACATCAGCACATTCACCCGCCTGAACCCGGGAGACGTCATTATTACCGGGTCACCCGGGGGCGTAGGTAAAAAGCGTAATCCGCCACTGTTTATGCATGAAGGCGACCGCATTGAAGTGGAAGTAGAAGGCATCGGTCATTTGAGCAATGTCATTGTTGAAGCCCCTGCACCTGCAGTGCTTTCGGAGCGGCCTCTGGCCGCAGTGTCTCACTGACCTGGCTGGTGATAAAAATGGACGACGTCCCTGTCGATTTTCATGTCATCGATATCAGTCGCAATGCTCAGCGCGCCGAAGCCATTCGCGCGCTGTTAGCGGCCAACCGCCTTGGGATGGATAGTGATGTTCGCTATTTCATGCTGGCTTTGGATAACCAGCGTCTGGTGGGATGTGCCGGCCTTGCGAAAAACATCATTAAATGTGTTGCGGTCGCGCCAGAGTGGCGCGGCCAAAACCTCAGCGCCAGGTTATTACAGGAAGTGGAGCGTTACGCGCTGGCACAGGGGCATTTCCACCTGTTTCTCTATACGCGCCCTTACAACATCGACAAATTTGCCCAAAGCGGTTTTTGGCCCATTGTTCAGTGCGATGACAGCGCGGTGCTGATGGAAAATACCCCGATTGGCATTCAGCGTTATTGCAAACAATTACGCACCTTACGGAAAAGCGGCGCACGTATTGGTGCCATTGTGATGAATGCCAACCCATTCACCCTTGGCCACCGTTATTTGGCCGAGCAGGCCGCCCGGGCATGCGACTGGCTGCACCTGTTCGTGGTACGTGAAGACGCTTCGTTTTTCCCGTTCAACGAACGCTTGGCCATGGTGCGTTCTGGTGTGGCCGATATCCCCAACCTGACGGTACATGAAGGCTCCCATTACCTGATCTCCCGCGCCACTTTCCCCGGCTACTTTCTCAAAGATAAAAGCGCAATTGAGCAAGCCTGGGGGGGAATGGATCTGCTTATTTTTCGCCACTATATCGCCCCGGCACTGGGGATCACCCACCGCTTTGTGGGATCAGAACCTTACTGCCCGGTCACCAGGCAATACAACCAGTCGATGCACAGCTGGCTGGAAGCTACGGATACCGACCAGACACCCAATATCACCGTGGTGGAGATCCCGCGCATGTGCCGCAAAGCAACCGGGGACGCTATTTCCGCCTCTGAAGTGCGGCGCTTACTGAAAAACCAGCACTTTGCCCGCATTCGCGACATCGTGCCGCATACCACTTACTCCCTGCTGTTGCAGCAATACCGTGCAGCAGTAGCTTAATTCAGGACTGACCAGGAAAACTGTCATGCAGATAATCAAAGAAGCCATCGCCGGTACGGTCGAATCCAGCGACCTGATGGTGAAAATCGCGCCCGCAAGCGGCGAACTGGAAATTGTGATTCATAGCGAAGTGTACAAACAATTTGGCGAACAAATCCGCTCTGTAGTAGCACAAACCCTCGAACAGATGGCTGTTCATGAAGGCATTGTCATTATTGAAGATAAAGGCGCGCTGGATTGCGTGATTCGCGCCCGGGTACAGAGCGCATTGCTACGTGCAGCCGGTGCGCAGCATGTTGACTGGGAGGCACTGGCATGAAAACACTTCGCCGGAGCATGTTGTTCCTCCCGGGAGCCAGTGCGGCCATGTTGTCCACTGCATTTATCTATAAACCTGACTCCATCATGTTCGACCTTGAAGACGCTGTAGCACTGCGCGAAAAAGACAGTGCCCGCCTGCTGGTCTTTCATGCCCTGCAGCACCCAATGTACCGGGATATCGAGAAAGTGGTGCGCATTAACCCACTGAACACGCCGTTTGGCCTGCCAGACCTGGAAGCGGTTGTTCGCGCGGGCGTGGATGTTATCCGCCTGCCAAAAACAGACTCACCGGAAGACATTGCCGAGCTGGAAACGCACCTGGAACGCATTGAAAAAGCCTGCGGGCGGGAGCCCGGGTCAACCCGCATTATGGCGGCGATTGAATCTGCCATTGGCGTCATCAATGCAGTGGCGATTGCCCGCAGCTCCCCACGGCTGATTGGCATTGCTTTGGCGGCATTCGACTATGTGATGGATATGCAAACTGAGCGTGGCGATGGCACCGAGCTGTTCTATGCCCGCTGTGCCGTGCTCCATGCTGCTCGCGCTGCAGGAATAGACGCGTTCGATGTGGTGTGGTCAGACGTAAACGACGAAGCCGGTTTCCTGCGTGAGGTCGAGCTGATTCGCAAAATGGGCTTTAACGGCAAATCGCTGGTCAACCCGCGCCAGATAGACCTGTTACATAACGCTTATGCACCTACTCAGCAGGAAGTTGACCATGCTAAACGGGTGATTGAAGCTGCCGAAGAAGGTGAGCGCAACGGCCTGGGGGTGGTTTCCCTTAATGGCAAGATGGTGGATGCCCCGATTATCGACCATGCGCAACGTGTACTGGAACGTGCTGCCGCTTCCGGTGTGCGCCAGTAAATTTCCCCAATCAGGACAACAAAATGAATAACCAGACAGAAGCACTACACGGCGCGTTTCCTCACCTGCGCCACCTGACCAGTTTTGATGGGGAACATGCTGCCACACCGTGGCTTGACGATGCCGAAGCAAAATTAAACCGCAAGCTGTGCCAGACACTGGAAGAAGCCGTTAAGCGCGCGGGCCTGCAGGATGGCATGACAATTTCTTTCCACCACGCTTTTCGCGAAGGCGACCGGGTGATTAACACCGTGGTAGCTACACTGGCGGGCATGGGGTTTAAAAACCTGACGCTGGCATCCAGTTCCCTGATGACCTGCAATGACGCGCTGGTGGATTTTATTCGCCAGGGCGTAATTACCCGCATCTATACCTCGGGTATGCGCGGCAAACTGGCAGACGCAATATCACACGGGCTGATGGCAGAGCCAGTACAGATTCACTCCCATGGCGGGCGAGTACACTTGCTGGAAAGTGGTGAATTGCACATTGATGTGGCTTTTCTGGGTGTTCCCAGTAGCGATACGTTCGGGAATGCCAATGGCACACAAGGGCAGTCTGCTTGCGGCTCACTGGGCTACGCCATGGTAGATGCGCATTATGCAGATAAAGTGGTCCTGCTGGCTGAAAGCCTGGTACCGTTTCCGAATATGCCAGCCAGTCTGCGCCAGGATCAGGTCGATCTTGTTGTGCCGGTAGAGCGGGTAGGTGATCCTGGCAAAATAAGCGTTGGGGCCGCACGCGTAACCAGCAACCCGCGTGAATTAATGATTGCCCGCAATGCCGCCGACGTTATCGAACACTCCGGGTATTTTAAAAATGGGTTCTCCATGCAAACTGGCTCCGGTGCTGCGGCAACGGCCTGTACCCGCTTTATGGAAGAAAAAATGACGCGCCATGGTGTGGTGGCACGCTTTGCTTTAGGAGGAATAACCGGCAGCCTGGTGGATTTGCATGAAAAAGGCTTAATCGAAAAGCTGCTGGATACGCAGTGCTTTGACAGCCAGGCTGCGGCATCTCTGGCCCGCAACCCTAATCATATTGAAATCTCTACCGAAGTGTATGCCAGCCCGGACAGCCGGGCAGCCAGTTGTGATCAACTGGATGTGGTTATCCTCAGCGCACTGGAGATAGATCTCGATTTCAACGTTAACGTGATAACCGGCTCTGACGGCGTTATGCGCGGTGCCTCTGGCGGTCACTGCGATGTGGCGAGTGCTGCCAACCTGACGATTGTTGTCGCTCCGCTGTTACGTACCCGTATCCCTACTGTGGTCAGGCGTGTTACCACCTGTGTCACCCCGGGTGAAAGTATTGACGTCCTGGTCACCGACCATGGCATTGCGGTAAATCCTGCACGCCCGGAAGTACGCGAGCGCCTGCTGGCTGCCGGGTTGAAAGTTGTTGATATAGAAACGCTCTACCAGCGTGCGGTGGCATTAACCGGTGAACCCCGGCCGGTTGCGTTTACTGACCGCATTGTCGGCATTATTCGCTACCGCGATGGCTCCGTCATTGACGTAGTACGCCAGGTGCAGGAGGAACAGGAATGATCATGCTGGCCCCTCAACAACCAGGGGTCAGCCTTTCAGCACTGCTGGCGGCAAAAGAGCAACGTGCTCACCGCCAGCAGTCATGGCTGGCTCGTCATCACGCCCCCCTGATTTCGCTGACACTGGTTACCCCGGGCAGTGTTAAAGACAGTATTCAATACCGTAACCTGATGGGCGTTGCGCTGGTTGCGTGTGACCAGTTGCTCTGGCAACACCGCTGGCCGGTGTTAGCCCGGGAAGTTAACTGGCTGGATACCGGTGCAGAAGCCTTGTGGAGTGTGGACCACAATGCAGCAGAATTGAAAGCCAGTTGTGTGGCGCTGGAACAGGAGCACCCATTAGGCAGGCTGTGGGATTTTGATGTGTTTGACCCGGACATCGGGCAAATTGGCCGCCATTCCCTGGACCGTGCTGGCCGCCGTTGCCTGATTTGTGGCGAACCGGCTCATGCCTGCGCGCGCTCACGCCGCCACCCGGTTGAGCAGGTGGTTGCTGAAGTGGAGAAACGCATCGATGACTGGTTTACCCGTGATTAACGCCGTTCCCGCACGCGTTGAGTCAACAACCATGGCGCAACGCGTGGTACGGGCGCTGTACGATGAAATTCACCTGACACCGAAACCAGGCCTGGTTGACCGGGCGAACAGTGGTTCACATCACGACATGGACCATGAACTGTTCATGCGCAGCATTGCGGCAATTGCTCCCTGGTTTGCAGTTTTCCATGAGTTGGGGAAAACACATGCCTTCCTGCCGGAAGCGGTGCAATTGCGCTTATTACGCCCGGCAGGTATTGCCTGTGAACAGGCCATGTTTCAGGCAACCGACGGGGTGAATACCCATAAAGGCGGTATTTTTGCACTGGGGTTATTGTGTTGTGCCGCCGGGCGGCTGGAAGCTCAGGGGCGCAAGCTTTCGCGCCAGGCGGTGTGCCAACAGGTCAGCCTGTTTTGCCACGGGCTGGTGGCGCGTGAGCTGGTGCAACGCAACCGCCAGGCATCCACGGGCGAGCGGTTGTTTCAACAGTTTGGCCTGGCAGGCGCGCGGGGAGAGGCTGAGTCTGGTTTTCAAACGGTCACTCGCTATGTTTTACCGGGCTGGCAGGACGAAGCCTGCGAAGAACGCCGCCTGCACCTGGCTCTGTTGCGCCTGATGGCGGTCAACCCGGATACCAACCTGGTATCCCGCGGGGGGCTTTCAGGGCTACGTTATGTTCAGCGTTCTGCCCGGCAGGTTCTGGCTGTAAGGTGGACCCGGGAGCAGTTACACCAAATGGATCAGGCGTTAATTGCCCGCCACCTTAGCCCGGGAGGCAGCGCCGATTTGCTTTCTGTGGCAATGGTGCTGGCTGGCTTGCCGGAGGTATAGGTATTCATTTAACGTTGGAGGTATATTTCATTGCGAGAAGCTGCAATTATTTGCGTCTTACTCATGCTAACTCAATCAGGCAATGGTAAGCACTGAGATTACCAAAACATTCCTTGTGCCCTATGGAAAAATAAGTAATTATTCACTATTCCCTTCGTACAAAAATAAGCTGTCATGATGGTATGTGCGGGTGAGAATTATTCAATGTAAAGTTGATGATAATGTGATGTTGGTAGCATTATATTAATAATATATGACTGCATAAATAAAATATCATTATACGGGGTAATAAAAGTGAAAAATTCTATTTTGGCCATTGTGGCCCTGTCTGTTGTGGGATGTTCTGCAAAATATAATGTGAACAATATTGAGGAGAAAACTGAGCTTTTGATGAAAGATACGCCAGTTAGTATTTCTGTTCCTGCTAACGGGATGTATGGTAATCAAACATATACCGGTTCAGGTAAAGCTACTGTAATGGCGATTCGAGAGGCTTTCTCGCACTACACTGATAATGTTAATGTTTTTTATGATTGCGGTGATTTGTCTTGCCTTAATGCAAATCATAAGATTGACCGTGGTTATTATGTTGTTCCGCAAATATTGCATTGGGAAGACAGGGCTACAGAATGGTCTGGTTTACCTGACCGGATAACAATAAAAATAGTAATTTATTCCGCTGAGTCAAATAGACGTGTTGCCGCAGCAATGATTAGTGGTAAAAGCAAATGGGCTACATTTGGTGGCGATCATCCTCAGGATTTACTTGCTGAGCCTGTTAATTCTTATGTCGCTGGGTTGTATTAGTTGTTAATAATCGGGCATAAAGCTGATTTAGACACTGCCATGTAGCTGAGTGGAATAGTAAATATGGCTGTTATCTAAAATAATTCAAAAATTCAGGCGAAATATTTTTCAATATCGCGCCTGATATTATTTTAATTACAACGTCAGCCCATCAAAATCCGCTGAGCTATGGCGTTCAGGCAAGAACGTACCCGGTTCACCACTGGCTTTATTCACAATACGGCCGCGTTTTACAGCAGGGCGCGCATCGATGGCTGTTGCCCAGCGAACTACATGTGTATAACTGGCAACATCCAGGAACGTAGCAGCGTCATACAGGCGCCCTAATACCAGACCACCATACCAGGGCCAAATAGCCATATCGGCAATAGAGTAGTCTGCTCCCGCGATAAACTCACGTGTCGCCAGCAATTTATCCAGTACATCCAGTTGCCGCTTGGTTTCCATGGCATAGCGGTTCACTGCATATTCGAGTTTGACAGGTGCATACGCATAGAAATGGCCAAACCCGCCTCCGGCAAAGGGCGCAGACCCCTGCAGCCAGAACAGCCAGTTCAGTGTTTCCGTCCGGGTTGCCAGGTCTTTCGCCAGAAAGTGGCCAAATTTCTCCGCAAGATAGAGCAAAATAGCCCCTGATTCGAACACGCGCACTGAAGGGTCTTCACTGCGGTCCAGTAATGCAGGAATTTTGGAGTTTGGGTTCAGGGCGACAAAGCCACTGGAAAACTGGTCACCTTCGCCAATACGAATTAAATGCGCATCATATTCTGCATCAGCTACACCAGCAGCCAGCAACTCTTCCAACATAATGGTCACTTTCTGCCCATTCGGCGTACCCAGAGAATAAAGCTGAATAGGGTGCTTCCCACAAGGTAGTGTTGCTTCGTGGGTGGCACCAGATACCGGCCGGTTAATGGCGGACCATGTGCTGCTGTCTTTAGCCGGTGGGGTCCAGACTTTTGGCGGTTGCCATGTATTCGCTGTCATAGGTGATATCCCATTGTTGAATGAAAATCTACAGGGAGTGTAGCAGGTCTGTTTTTTCCGGTTTAACACTATCAGGCGTGAAATCATTCACTATGAGAGGTAAGCCAGAGAAAAGAAATCCCGCTACCTGCTCAACAGGTAACGGGATAAAACAGAAGGATAACAAGGATTATCCTGAGGTGAATGTCGTCTCCACTTCGTTGTTGTGGCTGGCGGACCTGGCTGGCCGTTGTCCACGTAATCCGTGAAAATTACATACTGACGATGCCTGCAGTTCCTGGTTCAGGTGAGGCAGGCTGAATAACATAATAAAACTAGTTATAAATAAAATTTTCCCTGGTGCTGAAGTGAGTCAAAAAATCAAAAAACTGGTTTTTAGGCAAGGCTTTTGAAATAAGAAAGCCCTGAATATAGTCACATTTAAAACCAACCAAAGTTTTAAAATCTTCAATGGTTTCAACCCCTTCGGCAGTAACTTGCATGCCCATATCGTGGCTTAGTTTTATCAGGTGTTTCAGAATGCTGTATTTACAACTATTACGGGAAACATTCTGTACTAACTGTTTGTCCACTTTGATTTTATCGAAGGGGTAATTCAGTAACTGTACAAAGTTGGCAAGGCCATCACCAAAATCGTCCATACTGACGGTGATACCAATATTTTTAAAATGGTCGAGATGATGCTTACCATATTTTAAATGCTCAATAGTCAGATTTTCAGTGATCTCCACTTCAATCCTGGCTGTTGGAATAGTATACGATTTTAATGTGTTAATAAAATCATTAAAAAAGCCATCAGTTTTAAATAATGATGGTGAAATATTGATGGATGCTTTTATATCGGGGTGCTGCTTAAGCATTTCACAGGTTTCGTGCAGCACAAAAAGAGAGAGTTCATAAATAGAACCATCTTTTTCTGACTGAGGAATAAACAAGTCCGGCGAGATATAACCATGCGTCTGGTGATTCCAGCGTACCAGTGATTCCAGCGAGTGAATCTCACTGTTTTTCACACAGTAAATCGGTTGGTAATGTACAGATAAATGCTCCTGCTTTGCCAACGCAATTTTTAACTCGTTCGTTATGTCCATACCTTCCCATTGTTATCAATGCAGCATTAAGTGCCCCGTTGTTCGCAGGATGTATACCCGTGAACCTGGCAACAAAAACAAATGTAAGCCACCAAAAACAATACTAATTTTGGTTTCAGGCTAAACGACATCTACACATTTTGTCTTCAGCCCTCTGTTTGGGCTATCCCGGAGGTCGAGAAAGTATGCTGGTGCTGGCACTATTTATAGCGGAGTTGGCTGGGTACCACAGACATCGAAACGAAAAATGACCATGTCATAGCGCCAACATGCAGATGCTACTCAGGACGGAATAGTCACCTGTTTGTGTCTTTGTTTGCCATTAGTACGACTTAATGGATTGTTAAGGGATTATAAATGTCATATTCTTATTTTAAAATCGTTTAAACCGATCATTCATTATTATTTGATAGTTAACAACTATTGTAAGTTTTGTAACGATCGCTAAAATCAATTGCTTATCTTGATAACTAACTGAAAAATATTATATAAATTAGTTACTTCTGGTTTTTTTGTGTCAGTGGTAAACGTGACTTGTTACGGGTAAAGCCACCTTATCCTCTTGAAAATAAATTAAAGTTTTTCATATTGTTAAGGTCTTTTTAAGATAAACCTTACAGGGCGCAAAAAGCAGCACTTGTCAACCACCATAATTAGTATGATCACACAAAAGGTTTAGTTCGGCGGATGAGAACCATACAGCGGAGTGAACGGGCCAGTTAATCCATGAAAAGAAGCGGCCGGTTTTTCGCGCTGTTCAGCGGTAGCGTCTGTTGAGCGGCAGTGCTAATCTTATGCCAAACAAACAGCATACATCTGCTCTACAACGCTTTTATTTGTTGCCTGGCCCCGGGCAAAGTTTGCCATTTACTTTCAGCTATACACTTGCTTTGAGGATTACTCGTGTGAAACAGGCTTAACCTTTATGCCTGCCGGGCCGGCCCTTGAATCTGAATGTTTAACGCCAGGATCTTCATGTGACTGCTTTCGATGCGGTAACTTTAGCCAGTATTTTTAACAATATTATATGCAGCCTGATTGGTTGCTTCTTTCTTTTCCAGGTAAGCCGAAACCAGTCTGGCCATAAAAAAAAGGCCGCGACCTATTTTTTCCTGTGCTTCTTTTTTCTGGGTAGTGCATTTACGCTGATGATGATCCGCGTCTGGTTACCCATAGTTTTCTCAATTATTATGGCTAACGGGCTTTACGTTACAACAGCTTATATGATGTTGTTTGGGTTCTTAAGCTGGTTTCGTATTCCTGTAAGAGGAATACATATTCTGATTATGATGATTAATATAACTGTCATAATCACTGCAATGTTGTTTTTTTATCTGCATTATCGCTCTTTCATTACTCGTGTTTATATAGGTGGAATAAATAATGCCACTTTGTTTTTCCTGTGCTTTGCGGTGTGCTGGCGTCATCGGTCCCAGTGTGGCAAGGGGGAGAAACTGGCTGGTGCAGGAGCGCTGGTGTGTGTGCTGGCGTCTTTAATTCCATCCTCACTGATGTCTGTGCGCCCTGAACCTGCCTTATTTCAGGTATCCATGACCATCACCCAAAATTTGGGGTGCTATTTTGTGCTGGGTGCGCTGTTGTCACTGTTTCTATTTGACCAGATTGACTGGCACTATCGGCGTTCTGTTCGTGATGAGTTAACCGGTTTGTACAACCGCCGTTATTTCAATGAGCAACTGGACAGACTGCTGGTGCGGGGAAGTGGCACAGGTTGTCTGGCATTGTTTGATATCGACCACTTTAAGAAAGTGAATGATACATTCGGGCATGACGCCGGAGATTTGGCAGTACAGCGTGTGGCCCGGGAGATACAAGAGTCTCTGCCACCTGGTGCCCTGGTGGCCCGTTATGGTGGGGAGGAATTTGTCTGCTTCCTGCCCGAAAGCGATGAGCCTCTGGCACGCCATTTTCTTGAGCTCATTCGCCAAAAAGTGAGCGATCTTGCCGTTGAAACACCGCGCGGCAGTGTGGCGGTCACAACCAGTATCGGCCTGTGCCTGGTATTGCCTGGCACACCGGTTGCGCAGGCATTCAAATGTGCTGATGATGCGCTCTACCAGGCGAAGCGAGCTGGGCGTAATACGCTGGTAAGCTCGGTAACCGTTTCCCGGTAACCAGAACAGTTGGGGAAATAATGAGCGAACAAGCCGCCAGAAATATTCTTTCTCTTTACCAGCGCCATGCCAGTGCGTTTGCCCGCCTGCGCTCGCAAACGCTGTTTGAAAAAAGCTGGCTGGAAAAGTTTCTGCACGCAAATTGCGGTGAAAAGCATATTCTGGATATCGGCTGCGGTAATGGTGTGCCGATTGCCGCCTGGTTTATTGCCCAGGGCTTCCAGGTCACCGGTATTGATGGCGCGCCAGCTATGCTTGCGAGGGCACGTAGCCGTTTCCCGGCGCAACGCTGGCTGGAACAGGACATGCGCAGTTTAGCGTTGGGGCACACTTTTTCTGGCCTGGTGGCCTGGGACAGCTTTTTCCATTTAACAGCGCAAGACCAGCGCAAAATGTTTCCAGTTTTTGCCCAACACAGCCATTCAGGCAGTGCGTTACTGTTCACCAGTGGCCCGGCAAACGGCATTGCTATGGGGCAATTTGAGGGGGAGCCTTTGTATCATGCAAGCCTTGCCCCCGATGAATACCGCGCATTGCTTCATAGCAACGGTTTTGATGTTCTTGACGTAGTGATGGAAGACCCTGACTGCACCGGCCATACTGTATGGCTGGCTCAGAAGCGGTGAACTTAACTGCCGTGGTGGTAACCCTTTAACAGACACTGGTGTTAACCTGCTCAGGTACTGTTAAAGGGGGCTTATGAGCAGTGTTATTCGGCAAACCTGGCGAGCGCATCACCTGACAGGCGGTAGCGAACCCATTCATCTTGTGGCTGTGCACCAATACTCAGGTAGAAATCGATGGCAGGCTGGTTCCAGTCCAGTACGCTCCACTCAAGGCGTCCGCATTGCCGGGTAACTGCATATTGCGCGATGGTTTTCAGCAATGCTTTTCCGGCACCCATGCCACGAAAATCAGGTGAGACATACAGGTCTTCCATATAGATACCATTACGGCCAAGCCAGGTGGAATAACTGGTAAAAAACACCGCATAACCCGCTATTTTCCCAGAAACTTCGCAGATTAACGCTTCGATTTTACTGCCCGGGCCAAACAGTGATGCGCTGATTTCTTCAGGGGTTGTCACCACTTCTTCAGGGGCTTTTTCGTATACCGCCAGTTCATAAATCATGTCGTAAATAGCGTTTGCGTCTTCCGGGGTTGCCTGGCGAATCGTTATGCTCATTGGTTTTCCTGTTTTGTTGGCATCATGTCGTCATTGAGATTGCTGGCTGCAAGCATAATCAGTATTGTTGGAAGAATTAAGTGCAATGAAATCACCTGTTGTTGAATATTATGCATCCGGCTTTAAGACGTATTGACCTGAACCTGTTACCTGTATTCGATGCTGTGTACCGCCATCGCTCTGTGCGTATGGCTGCAGAAGAGTTGATCATGAGCACTTCTGCTCTGAGCCATGCGTTATCGCGTTTGCGTACTGCGTTAAATGACCCGCTCTTTTTCCGCGAGGGCCACCGCATGTGCCCGAGTGTGTACGCAACCCAGCTCGCTCCCGCAATTGCTTCTGCCTTAACCTTTTTAAACCAGCAGCTTATCCCACAGCCTGATTTTTCCCCGGCAGTTGCAACAGACTGCCTGCAAATTGCCATTACAGACTTCACGGCCTTTTGTGTATTTCCCGCTCTGATGCATAAAGTGCAGCCCCTTGCGCCAGGGATCCGTTTCGAACTGCGCTATTTGCCCCACAGCCCGGCATTAACGGAACTGCTGGCAGGCGAGGTGGATTTGGCTCTGGGGTTTAATGCGCTGAATGAAACTGAACACCCGGATCTGGACGAGATAACCTGGCAAAGGGATGAATATGTGGTGATCAGCAATGTAAACAGAGCGCGGTTAACTCTGGAAGATTACCTGGCTGCCAGCCATGTCGTGGTAACGCCCTGGAATGAAACACAAGGCGTGCTGGATATTGAGCTGGAGCGAATGGGCCACACACGGCAGGTGGCGATTAAAACACCGTCTATGCTAAGTGCCCCTTTTATTATTGAAAGCACTGATATGCTGATGGCCATTCCCCGCAGTGCTGCAGAACGCCTGGCCCGCTCTGCCCACCTGAAAATTTTCCCTCTGCCTTTTGATGCCCCGCCTTTTGACGTGAAGATTTATTCGCATAAGCGCAGTGGCCAGCGTGGTGTAACGCACTGGCTCAAACAACAATTGCAGGCTATTGCGGGTAAGAAGTGAGGTGGGGGAGTGCGCAGTGTCCTCGAATTGCTCGCGGTTCAATCACTGGTTACTGATTTTGCAGGTAAATAAAAACCGGTGGCATTTCAGCCACCGGTGAGCCTGATGACAAACCTCATGTCCGCACAGAACAAGAGAGTGCCATCCAATAAAAAACCAGGAAAATCAATTCATTGATTTTCTTCTGCTAACTAAAAAGAAGGAAAAACCACGCTTTTTCCTTCTTTTTCATCAATCTGACCGGTGGCATATCGGCCACCGGCAGGGGAAAACTTATTCTGCGAAACTGCTCATGGTGCAGCTAACCCTTCAGAGGGTCGCACTACTGCAAGCCACTTATTTGGTCAGTTCAGCGGTCATATGCACGCCGTTATGCACATTGGCTTCTGTAATGTGGTAAGACGCGCCAGCCTGTTTTGCCTGCGCTGCGATTTGTGCTTCAGCGCCATCCAGAGTAGAGGCTGT
This sequence comes from Mangrovibacter sp. MFB070, assembly GCF_000705335.1. NCBI lineage: Bacteria > Pseudomonadati > Pseudomonadota > Gammaproteobacteria > Enterobacterales > Enterobacteriaceae > Mangrovibacter > Mangrovibacter sp. MFB070. Next base: position 142,860 of record NZ_JJMI01000005.1, on the reverse strand, counting down.
AGCAGTAACGCTCTGAGCGAAAGCACCGAAAGACATAACAGAAAGAGCGGCAACTGCAACGAAAGTTTTGATGGATTTCATGGTCGTATTCCTTAAATGGTTTTGTTCGTATGGGCTGTATTGCCCTGATGTGAACAATGATAGGCCTGCCATTCAGTGATTAAAATCAAAACAATTTGCGGATCTCTTTCAAAAAATATGAACTATATATTTGTGGTACAGAACCGCAGTAACAAGCTACATCTCCAGGCGTAACTCATCCCCCGGCCCGTACCAAATTCACCCGCCCGCCACGAATTGTTCACACCGCTGTCATCTTCAGGCCTCAGGGTATTCCTGTCGTCAGAACCAGGTGGGCAGATTATTTCACCTGCGGAATTACTCATACCCAATGAGGTGTTGCTTATGCTGGAGTTATCCAGACATCCGACCACGGTCTACCAGGCCATAGCGTCACAACTGGAACAGGAACTTAACCACCAGTACCGTACTGGTGATTACCTGCCTTCTGAGCAGCAACTGGCGGCACGCTTTTCGGTACACCGCCATACCCTGCGCCGGGCTGTAGATGAACTGGTCAATAAAGGGCTGGTTCAGCGCCGCCAGGGCGTGGGCATTCTGGTACTGAAACGCCCTTACGATTACCCCCTTCATGCTCAGTCTCGCTTTACCCAGAACTTACTTGAACAGGGCAGTGACCCCACCAGTGAACGCTTACTGGCAGTATTGCGCACGGCAAGCCCTGATGTGGCGGCTGCGCTGGGTATTGAAGAAGGCGTTCAGGTGGTGCACCTGCGCACCTTGCGGCGTGTGAACGATGTCCCGTTATGTGTGATTAACCATTACCTGCGCGACCTGAGCTGGTGGCCGGTACTGCAGCAATTTACTCAGGGCTCTTTACACCGCTTTTTGCATGAGCGCCTGGGGCAGTCGCTGGTGCGCCACCAAACCCGTATAGGAACCCGCCGTGCTCAGGCCAAAGAGTGCAAACTCCTGCAACTCCCGCTACAGGCGCCGCTGCTTTATGTACGCACCCTGAACAAAAACACGGCGGGCGACAACGTGGAGTACTCCATCAGCCTGACCCGTGGCGACATGATTGAACTGACTCTGGAGCACTAATGGAGAAGCAAACCGAACGCCAGCACTGGATGTCGGTGCTGGCGCACAGCCAGGACGATGAACTGGCGCGCTACTGGAAACCCCTGAATTTATCCCCTGAATGGACTGCGCTGCGGGAACCTGAATGCGGCATGGCCCGTGTCCAGGCTCGTGCGGGTGACACCGGACAGCGTTTTGTGGTGGGCGATGTCACTATCACCCGCGCCGCCATACGCCTTGCCGAAGGCCTGTGCGGGTTCAGCTATGTCATGGGCCGCCGTAAAGCCCATGCGGAACGCTGCGCGGTACTGGATGCATTACTGCAACACCCGGCATTTTACAAACTGATTCTGGAACAGGTCATCACCCCGCTGGCCGCGAACCGGGCAGAGCGCCAGCAACAGCGCGCCCGGGAAATCGCAGGCAGCAAAGTTGACTTTTTCACCCTGGTTCGCGGAGAGAACCCATGACATTAATGGCAAGTTTCAACCGGCCTGTGGCCGATGCGCAATATGCATTTCGCCGTTTACTGAAAGCGATGAGTGAGCCGGGCGTGATTGTCACCCTGCCGCTGGAACAGGGATGGAGTGGCCTTTCCCCGGCCGCAACAGCCGTGCTGTTAACGCTGGTTGACGGCGATACGCCGGTCTGGATTGACCCGGCCTTACACAACGACACCGTGGCAGAAAACCTGCGCTTTCATACCGGAGCACCGCAAACAGCAGACCCGGCCAGTGCCTTATTTGCCCTGGTGGACGCCCGGCAGGACCCGGCTTTGCACCGCTTTTCACCCGGCCAGGCAGATGCCCCCGAAACCAGCACTACGGTGATTCTGGAAGTGCCGGGCTTAAATGGGGGCCTGAATATGCGCCTGTGGGGGCCAGGTATCAGCGAAATGCGCGCCATTGCACCGCAACTTCCCCGGGCGGCAACAGATTTCCTGCGCCACCACGCGGATACCTTCCCGGAAGGCTGCGACCTGATCCTCACTTGCGGCAACCAACTGCTGGCTCTGCCGCGCACCACCCATGTGGAGGTGTGCTGATGTATGTGGCCGTGAAAGGTGGCGAAAAGGCCATTGAGCACGCACACCGCCTGCAGGCGGCATTACGGCGTGGTAAGCCTGAAGTGGCAGAACTGCACTGTGAGCAAATCAACCAACAACTGGGCCTGGCGGTAGACCGGGTGATGACAGAAGGCGGGTTGTACGACCCGGAACTGGCGGCACTGGCAATCAAACAGGCCAGTGGCGACCTGGTCGAAGCCATTTTCTTGCTGCGTGCTTACCGCACCACGTTGCCTCGCCTGGCCGACAGCCAGCCGCTCAGCATGCAGTCTATGCGCTGTGAACGGCGCATTTCCGCTATTTACAAAGACATTCCGGGGGGCCAGGTGCTGGGGCCAACCTATGACTACACCCATCGCCTGCTCGATTTTATGTTACTGGCCGATGGGCAAGTACCGGATGTGCCTCCCGGCGACCAGCCTTTGCCGGAAGCTGTCCCTACGGTGTTCAGCCTGCTTGAACAGGAGCAGCTCGCAGTACCTGAGCCGGAAAACGAGACACCCGCGCAGGATATTACCCGTGAACCACCGGAATACCCGGCCTCCCGAAGTGCGCGGTTACAACAGCTGGCGCGTGGCGATGAAGGTTTTTTGCTGGCTCTCGGTTATTCCACTCAGCGCGGTTACGGGCGCAACCATCCCTTTGTTGGTGAGATCCGCAGTGGTTATGTGGATGTGGAAATTGTGCCGGAAGAACTGGGTTTTGCTGTCAGTATCGGCGAAATGGTGCTGACAGCCTGCGAAATGGTGAATGGCTTTACCGACCAGGTGGACCCTCCTGCGTTTACCCGGGGTTTTGGCCTGGTTTTCGGCCGGGGTGAACGCAAAGCCATGGCGATGGCACTGATGGACCGTGCGCTACAGGCTCCCGAATGGCAGGAAACCATTGATGGCCCGGCACAGGACGAAGAGTTTGTGCTGGCCCATGCAGATAACGTAGAAGCCGCCGGTTTTGTCTCGCACCTGAAATTACCCCATTACGTTGATTTCCAGGCAGAGCTTGCCCTGTTACACCAGGTTCGCGCCACCCGGGAGGCAAAGAAAAATGCATGATTTAACCGGCTATAACCCTGGCTACCTGGACGAACAAACCAAGCGCACCATTCGCCGCGCCATCCTCAAAGCGGTCGCTATCCCTGGCTACCAGGTGCCTTTTGCCGGGCGGGAAATGCCAATGCCCTATGGCTGGGGAACCGGCGGTATCCAGATAACCGCCAGTATTATTGGTGATGACGACACCCTGAAGGTGATTGACCAGGGGGCCGATGACACCACCAATGCGGTGTCCATCCGGCACTTTTTCCAGAAGGTAAGTGGCGCGGCTGCTACTGAACGGACTACTGACGCCAGCCTGATTCAGACACGTCACCGTATTCCGGAAACCCCACTGCGCGAAGACCAGATCCTGGTCTACCAGGTGCCGGTACCGGAACCCCTGCGTTTTATTGAACCCAGGGAAACGGAAACCCGGCAGATGCATGCGCTGGAAGAATACGGAGTGATGCAGGTAAAACTGTACGAAGACATTGCCCGTTATGGCCATATCGCTACCGCCTATGCCTACCCAGTAAAGGTTAACCAGCGCTACCTGATGGACCCGTCGCCCATTCCCAAATTTGATAACCCCAAAATGCACATGATGCCCGCTTTGCAACTGTTTGGCGCAGGCCGGGAAAAGCGCATTTACGCACTGCCGCCTTATTGCCAGGTGGAAAGCCTTGATTTTGACGACCACCCCTTTGATGTCCAGCACTGGGACCAACCCTGTGCGCTGTGTGGTTCGCGTGACAGTTACCTTGATGAAGTGGTGATGGACGACAGCGGCACCCGTTTATTTGTTTGCTCCGATACCGACTATTGCCGCCAGCAGCAGGAAAAACAACATGATGCCTGAAGAACAGCCACTGCTTAGTGTCAGCAATCTGACCCACCTGTATGCCCCCGGAAAAGGGTTTGAAAATGTCTCGTTCGACCTCTTTCCAGGCGAAGTGCTGGGGATTGTGGGGGAATCCGGCTCCGGTAAAACCACCTTACTGAAATCGCTCTCGGCCCGCCTGGTGCCGCAACAGGGCGCAATTCATTACCGCGAGCAGAATCTGTATCAACTCAGCGAAGCCGCGCGCCGGCGCTTATTACGCACCGAGTGGGGCGTTGTGCACCAGCACCCGCTTGACGGGCTGCGCCCACGCATTTCCGCAGGCGGCAATATTGGCGAACGCCTGATGGCCGCCGGTGCGCGCCATTATGGTGATATTCGCGCAGAAGCCAGCCACTGGTTGCAGGATGTAGAAATTGACCCGTCCCGGCTCGATGACCTGCCCGTAACGTTCTCCGGCGGCATGCAGCAACGCCTGCAAATTGCCTGCAACCTGGTCACCCGCCCGGCCCTGGTATTTATGGATGAGCCAACTGGCGGGCTGGATGTTTCGGTACAGGCCCGGTTGCTGGATCTGCTGCGTAACCTGGTGCGGGACCTCAACCTGGCGGTGGTGATTGTCACCCATGATTTGGGTGTGGCGCGTTTGCTGGCCCACCGGCTGTTAGTGATGAAGCAAGGCCAGGTGGTGGAAAGCGGCCTGACCGACCGGGTACTGGACGACCCCCATCACCCGTATACCCAACTGCTGGTTTCCTCCATTCTCGGGTAACTCAACATGACAATGCTAAATGTAGAAGGGCTGTGCAAAACCTTTGTGCTGCACAACCAGCAAGGGGCGCGGTTGCCGGTCCTTAACCAGGTTTCACTGCAGGTGAACGCCGGGGAGTGTGTGGTCTTACACGGCCATTCAGGCAGCGGTAAATCCACACTACTGCGCACGCTTTACGGCAACTATTTACCCGATTCGGGCAGCATCAACGTACATCACCATGGCGAACAGGTTGATTTGGTGACTGCCAGCGCCCGGCAAATTTTGGCGTTACGGCGCGATACGCTGGGCTGGGTGAGCCAGTTTCTGCGCGTGATCCCGCGCATCAGTGCGCTGGAAGTGGTGATGCAGCCTTTGCTGGAGCGGGGCGAAGCGCGCGATGTGTGCGAAGACAAAGCCCGTGAATTACTCGCCCGCCTCAACGTACCACAACGTTTATGGTCACTGGCGCCTGCCACGTTTTCCGGCGGCGAGCAGCAACGTGTGAATATCGCCCGTGGGTTTATTGCCCGGTCGCCAGTATTACTGCTGGATGAACCCACCGCATCGCTGGATAACAAAAACTGTGCGGCGGTTGTGGCGCTGATTGAAGAAGCCCGCAGCCGTGGTGCGGCGATTGTCGGCATTTTTCATGACCGTGAAGTCAGAGAACGGGTGGCAAACCGCCTGCATATTATGAACCCCATGGTGGCGGAGACAGAAGCATGATTATCAACAATGTACGTATGGTACTGGAGCAGGAAGTGGTTTCCGGTTCATTGGAAGTGCGTGATGGGGTGATTAGCAGTTACAGCGAAACAACCAGTCAGTTACCACAGGCGCTGGATGGCGAGCAGGACTGGTTACTGCCGGGGCTGGTTGAACTGCATACCGACAACCTGGATAAATTTTTCACGCCGCGCCCGGGAGTGGACTGGCCTGCCCACTCCGCCATGAGCAGCCACGATGCGTTGATGGTTGCCAGCGGCATTACCACCGTTCTGGATGCCATTGGTGTGGGTGATGTACGTGATGGCGGCCACCGCATGGATAACCTGGAAAAAATGATTGGCGCCATTCAGGAAAGCCGCGGCCGGAATGCCAACCGGGCTGATCACCTGCTGCATTTGCGCTGCGAGCTGCCTTACCACGCCACGCTGCCGCTGTTTGAACAACTGATGAACACTGATATTTTGCGAGTTGTGTCACTGATGGACCATTCACCAGGCCAGCGCCAGTATGCTTCGCTGGAGAAATTCCGTGAATATTACCAGGGAAAATACCAACTGACGGACAGCGAAATGGCGGCGTATGAAAGCGAACAGGTTGCTCTGGCGGCCCGCTGGTCGCGCCCCAACCGTGAAGCGATCGCCGCATTATGCCGTGAGCGCGGCCTGGCACTGGCCAGCCACGATGACGCCACGGCGGCGCATGTGGATGAATCCTGTGAGATAGGCAGCGTAATAGCGGAGTTCCCCACCACGTATGAGGCCGCGCAGCATTCCCGGGATAAAGGCCTGAATATTTTAATGGGCGCACCGAATATTGTGCGTGGTGGTTCGCACTCAGGAAATGTGGCGGCACACTGCCTGGCAACCAGTGGTTTACTGGATATTCTGTCATCGGATTACTACCCGGCAAGCCTGCTGGATGCCGCGTTTCGCCTGGCAAAAGACGAGCGTAATTCACTGAAGCTCCCGGCGACCATTGCAATGGTGACGGCAAACCCGGCGCGGGCGATAGGCCTTGCTGACCGCGGGCGTATTGCTGAAGGGTTGCGGGCAGACCTGGTCCTGGCACATACCCACCACGGGCATGCACAGGTGCGCCATGTCTGGTCACAAGGGCGGCAGGTTTACTGATGGCGCGGTTAATCTGGCTGACGGGGCCTTCTGGTTCAGGGAAAGACAGCCTGTTGGATGCCTTGCGGGCGCAGCCGCCTGCCGGGCTGGTGATTGCCCACCGCTACATTACCCGCCCGGCTTCTGCGGGCGGGGAAAACCATGTGGCGCTGACCACCACCGAATTCCGTCGCCGCCTGCAGGCCGGGTTGTTTGCACTGCACTGGCAGGCCCATGGCTGTGAGTATGGGCTGGGCATAGAAATTGATTTGTGGTTGCAGCGCGGGCTAAATGTGCTGGTAAATGGCTCCCGCCAGCATTTCCCCGCCGCCCGGGAGCGCTATGGCGATAGCCTGTTCCCAGTGGTGTTGCAGGTTTCCTCAGATGTGCTGGCCCGGCGCCTGCGCCTGCGGGGGCGAGAAGACGAAGCGGCCATAGCCCTTCGCCTGCAACGCAGTGTTTGCGTTCCTGAACCCAATGCTGTTTGCCTGAATAACGATGGTGCGCTGGCAGACACCCTGGCGGCGTTTAACCAGTTGCTGGAGAACCATGCATTATGCAACTCACCTTTTTAGGCACCGGTGGTGCGCAACAAGTGCCGGTCTTTGGTTGTAGCTGCCTGGCCTGCCAGCGTGCCCGTCAGGATAACCGCTATGCCCGCGGCCCTTGCAGCGCGCTGCTCCAGTCCGGTGATGAAACCATACTGATTGATGCCGGGCAGTGCCACCTTGAACAGCGCTTTACGCCAGGAGAACTGAGCCGGATAGTGCTCACCCACTACCATATGGACCACGTCCAGGGGTTATTCCCGCTGCGCTGGGGCATGGGTGAGCCGATCCCGGTGTTTGGCCCGCCGGACTCACAAGGTTGTGACGATTTATTTAAACACCCCGGCATCCTGGATTTTCAGGTTCCTTTCACGCCTTTTGAACCCGTTCACTGGCCAGGCATGACCGTCACCCCAGTACCCTTGCAGCATTCAAAAATCACCTTTGGCTATGTTTTCAGGAAACACGGCACATCCAGTAATACTCTGGCCTGGCTGTGCGACACCTGCGGGCTACCACCTGAAACGCTGGCATTTTTGCAAAGCGTACCACTGGGTAACCTGGTGCTGGATTGCAGCCACCCGCCAGGCGGCACTCCTCCGCGCAACCATAACGACATCACCCAGGCGCTGGCGATTCACCATGCGCTACAACCGCAGCATACCTGGCTTACCCATATCAGCCACGGGCTGGATAACTGGTTGCAGGAAAACCGCCTGCCAGAATCTGTTTCCCCCGCATGGGATGGCATGACCCTGGCCCTGTAACCGCTAACTGCGGGTTGTTCACCGTTTAATCATTTTATTGTCATTAAACATTCATCTGCGCTCGCCTTAATAGGGGCACCTTAACCGACAGATGGCAATGACAATGAACATGGCGCAGGCACTTTTAAAATCCACCTTAGCAGCCCCGGAGCCGCAACTTCAGCCGGTTGCACAACAGACAGTGCTGAGTGTGCAGGATTTGTGCAAATCCTGGAATGGTCAGCACAATGTTCTGGATGGCATCAGTTTTGATCTCCATGCCGGTGAGCTGGTGGGCGTGATTGGCCGCTCGGGGGCAGGGAAATCCACACTGTTACATGTGCTCAATGGCACTCATACCGCCACATCCGGGCATATCCTGAGCCAGGAAGACGACGATGACGAGCGGGATATTACTGAACTGCATGGCCGGGCGTTACGCCAGTGGCGCAGTGAATGCGGCATGATCTTCCAGGACTTTTGCCTGGTTCCGCGCCTGGATGTGTTAACCAACGTGTTGTTGGGCCGCCTGAGCCAGACCAGCACACTGAAATCCCTGTTTAAAATTTTCCCGGACAGCGACCGTGCACGGGCTATTGAATTACTGGAGTGGATGGGCCTGCTGCCCCATGCTCTGCAGCGCGCAGAAAACCTGTCCGGCGGCCAGATGCAGCGCGTGGCAATCTGCCGCGCCTTAATGCAGAACCCGCGTATTTTGCTGGCAGATGAACCTGTTGCCTCTCTCGACCCGAAAAATACCCAGCGCATTATGGATGCCCTGAAACAGGTCAGCCAGCGTGGGATCAGTGTGATGGTCAACCTGCATTCAGTAGAACTGGTGCAAAGCTATTGCTCGCGCGTGATTGGCATTGCCAGCGGGCGCGTGGTGTATGACGGGCACCCGGCAAGTTTAACAGAAGACACCCTGCAACAACTCTATGGCGATGAAATCAGCCAACTTCACTAACGCACCCTTACCAACAAGACTCACAGGCAAATGATAATGAAAAGGCAGAAAAACCTTATGAAACACTCCTTTCGTTCACTGGCACTGATGGCAGGCGTATTCATGGCCGGTAACGCGATGGCGGCGGATGCGCCAAAAGAACTGAATCTGGGTATTTTGGGTGGGCAAAATGCCACACAGCAAATTGGCGATAACCAGTGTGTGAAAACGTTCTTTGATAAAGAACTGCATGTAGATACCAAACTGCGTAATTCGTCTGACTACTCTGGTGTTATTCAGGGGTTACTGGGCGGCAAAGTAGATATGGTGCTGAGTATGTCACCCTCGTCTTACGCATCGGTGTATATCAACAACCCGAAAGCTGTGGATGTTGTGGGTATTCTGGTGGATGACAAAGATCAGTCACGGGGTTACCACTCTGTCGTGATCGTTAAAGCCGACAGCCCGTATAAAAAACTGGAAGATCTGAAAGGGAAAGCGTTCGGTTTTGCCGATCCGGATTCCACCTCGGGCTACCTGATCCCGAACCATGCCTTCAAACAGCAGTTTGGCGGCAACACCGATAACAAATACAACAACTTCTTCTCCAGTGTGACCTTCTCTGGTGGCCATGAACAGGACATCCTGGGTGTACTGAACGGCCAGTTCGCTGGTGCCGTCACCTGGACCTCACTGGTGGGCGACTATAACACCGGTTATACCTCTGGTGCCTTTGGTCGTCTGATTCGTATGGATCACCCTGATCTGATGAAACAGATCCGCATCATCTGGAAATCGCCGTTGATCCCCAATGGCCCGATCCTGGTAAGCAACAGCCTGCCAGCCGATTTCAAAGCCAAAGTAGTTGAAACTATTAAGAAACTGGATAAAGAAGACCATGCCTGCTTCGCTAAAGCAGTGGGTGGTGAACAGCATGTTGGTCCGGCAACTGTTGCCGATTACCAGCAAATCATTGATATGAAACGTGAGCTGGTCACAGCCCGTTAAGTTATTTGGTACTGGCGCCCGGTTATCTCACCGGGCGTTGTTTTACCGCAGGTAGCGCACATGACGTCGAACACCGAATTTGAGCAGTATTACCAGCAAGTTAAACGCCAGCAAAAGCGCGATACCTTGCTTTGGTCTCTGGTTTTATTGGGGCTTTACCTGGCGGCAGGCAATGTGGCGGAATTCAGCCTCACTACGCTCTGGCAGGCACTGCCACACTTCTTTGATTACCTGTTTGAAACCCTGCCAATACTGCACTGGAACCAGTTGTTTGCCGACGGGCACACTAAGGGCTCGTTATTGTACTGGGGCTACCGGTTGCATATTCAGTTACCACTGATTTGGGAAACGCTGCAACTGGCGCTGGCATCAACCCTGGTGGCCGTTGCACTGGCTGTGGTACTGGCTTTTATGGCGGCAGGCAATACCTGGACACACCCGGCATTGCGTTATGGCGTGCGGTCGCTGGTGGCATTTTTGCGCACTATGCCAGAACTGGCCTGGGCGGTGATGTTTGTGATGGCGTTCGGTATTGGGGCGATTCCCGGCTTTCTCGCGCTGGCGCTGCATACCGTGGGCAGCCTGACCAAACTGTTCTATGAAGCTATTGAAAACAGTTCATCGCGCCCGGTGCGCGGCCTTGCTGCCTGTGGTGCCAGCCGCCTGCAACGCATGCGCTTCGCACTGTGGCCGCAGGTGAAACCGCTGTTTTTATCTTACAGCTTTATGCGCATGGAAATTAATTTCCGCTCTTCCACCATTCTGGGGTTGGTTGGCGCGGGCGGTATCGGCCAGGAGCTGATGACCAACATCAAGCTCGACCGTTATGACCAGGTGAGCATTACGCTGCTGTTGATTATCCTGGTGGTGTCATTACTGGATTTGTGCTCAGGCCGGTTGCGTCGCTGGGTGCTGGAGGGGAAAGCATGAGTGTGTGGCAAACGGAACCGAATATCGCTCAGTGCCGGAGTTCTCACCCTGAATTATTTCGGGCACAACGGCGCTATTTGCGCGGTGTTGCTATTCTTGCGCTGGCGGTTGTGGCCTATTACGTCTGGTTTTTCCTGCAGTTTGGCATTACTGCGGAACAGTTCACCCGGGGTATGGGGCAACTGGGGCGTTACTTCGCACGCATGTTTGTCTGGCATGATTTTGCCTCCTGGCCCTTTGGGTATTATCTGGGGCAAATTGGCATCACGCTGGCGATTGTGTTTGCCGGTACTCTGACGGCAACGTTCATTGCATTGCCTCTGTCTTTCCTTGCTGCCCGTAACGTGATGCAGGGCCGGGTCAATGGCGTTGTTGCTCTGCTGATGCGCCGCCTGTTCGATGTGCTGCGTGGTGTGGACATGGCGATTTGGGGGCTGATTTTCGTGCGTGCCGTGGGGCTTGGGCCGCTGGCTGGTGTACTGGCAATTGTGATGCAGGACACGGGGCTGCTGGGGCGCTTATATGCAGAAGGCCATGAGGCGGTGGAACGTTCGCCCGGGCGCGGGCTGAGTGCTGTCGGTGCCGGGAATGTGCAAAAGCACCGCTTCGGTATTTTCACGCAGTCTTTCCCGGCGTTTTTGGCGTTGAGCCTGTACCAGATAGAATCCAATACGCGTTCAGCCGCGGTTCTGGGTTTTGTGGGTGCCGGTGGGGTGGGGCTGGTGTACGCCGAAAACATGCGCCTGTGGAACTGGGATGTGGTGATGTTTATCACCCTGATTCTGGTTGCAGTGGTAATGGCAATGGATGTGGCATCGACCTGGTTACGCCAGCGCTATATCACCGGTAAAACAGTGCCCCTGTTTGAAGCCCGGTAATGGGTTTAACGCTCTGTAATTCTTTAAAACTGGCAATTTTTACCGCAACGCATTCAGTGCCTGTGCCGCTGTCCCGGTGCAGGCACAAGAACGGAACCCGGTTGTTGGTACTGTGTTAGTTTTGTTTGCTTTTCGTTAAATCAACAAGTTGTGCACAAATTGCGCTTTGAGCCATGAAAAAAGTGTGTGTAGAATAACCCACTCACTAAAGGAATTGCTCATGCCCCAACGTTTGTTCCTCTCTCTGGCGCGCTACCTGAAACACGGGTTTATCACCCCGGTGCTGTTTCTGGCTGCCTGCTGGCTGGTGGGCAATGCACCGTTGGCTCAGGCGAGCGAATCCTCCCCCGGCACACATCTTTCTGCACCCGTTACCACGCATTACAGCCATGACAGCCACAATATGGCCATGCTGCACACCATGGCGATGCGTACTTCGGTAGACCGCATTCTGTGTGAGAAAGATTGCCACCCGGATTATGGCAAGCTGCAGCACCACAAACTGCAACCTGAACCTGTTGCCATGGAATCCGGGCTGTTGCTGGTAGAACGCTGGGAGCGTGATTGCGTTCAACCTGTGTCCTGGCATGTTCCCCCCAGCACTGGCCCACCTGCTGAAATCCGTTTTTGCCGTTTCAGAGAATAGATCTACCCGTTTTTCACCTTTCTGGTGGCCTTTTGGCCGTTTGTGAAAATTTGGGAGACTTCTCTAATGAAACTGTTATTTGTCCGTTTTGCTGCGCTGCGCGGCACCCTGTTAGTTACTGCTTTATCTGCTGCAACACTGTTGCTTACCGCCCCCACTGCCGCACTGGCAGAATCCATGCACGATATGCAAGGCATGCAGGATATGCCAGGCATGAACACGCCTGCTGCACAACCTGCAGATGTCATTACTGCCACCGGTGTCGTGAAGAACTGGGGAGCGGAAAAAGTCTCGATTGCTCACCAGGCTATTCCACAACTTAACTGGCCCCCTATGACCATGCAGTTTTCCTTGCAGGGTTACCAGGGGCAGGCTTTTGCCCCCGGCCAGCACATCACCTTTGCGTTTAAACAGGTGACAACGGGTTATCAACTGGTTTCCGCCAGCACGAACTAACACCGGAGTCACAATGAAAAGACCATGGAAAATGGCGGCCTGCGGGCTGCCTGTCCTGCTGTGGCTGTCTGCCGCGCAGGCAACCACTCTGGAAGCATCGTTGCAGGCGGCTCAGGCCTGGTCGGCTGGCCTGTCGGCCAATGCGCACCAGGTAAATGCGCTGGAAAATATGGCTGTTTCGGCAGGCCAGTTGCCCGACCCAAAACTACTGGTAGGGATTGATAACGTGCCGGTGCAGGGCAATAACAGCCACCGTCTTACCCGTGAAGGCATGACGATGGAGAAAATTGGCATCAGCCAAACCTGGGTAAGCGGCACTAAACGCCAGCGCAAAGTAGACACTCTGCAGGCGCAGGCGCGTGAAGTTGAATCAGGCAAAGGGGTGATACTCGCACAGCTACAACGCGATACCGCCCAGGCCTGGCTCACACTGGCGATTGCCCGGAAAACGCTGGCGGCCATTGATGAACAGTTGGCGGAAACCCAACGCCAGGTGGCAGTACAAAAAGCCTCAGTTGCCAGTGGCAGCGCACAACCCGACAGTACCGTGGATATCAGCCTGGCGGTGAATGAGATGCTGAATTTGCAGGACAATGCCCGCCGGGATATTCAGGTTGCACAGGCGCGCCTGATGCAACTGACCGGTGAAGAGATAACGCAAACCAGTGGCCCTTTCCCGCGCATTGAGCGTTTGCCTGCTTCGGCCGCAGTATTGCTGGAAGGTGTGCAACAGCACCCGGAAATCATCCAGGCGGCCCGGGCGGCCGATGTCGCAAAAGCGCGTTCACAGCAATCTGCAGTGGCCGGGCAACCGGATGTCGGTGTGCAAGTCTATTACGGCCACCGTGGCGACGGTATGGATGACCTGGCAGGTGTTCAATTGTCGGTGGATTTGCCGCTGTTTCAGGGCAAGCGGCAGGATAAAGACTATTCAGCGGATCTCTCCCGTGCCATGGAGGCAAAAGACCAGTTGACGTTACTGGTGCGTGAACACAAGGCGCAGCTCAATGCGCTGATTGCGCAGTACCAGTCTGCACAGGCGATTTACCAGCGCCAGCGCGACACGGTATTACCATTATTGCAGGCCAAATACCGGCTGACAGAAGCACAGTACCGTGCCGGAAACAGCACACTGACCGCATTGCTGGCCGCAAGGCGCGCACAACTTAACGGCAACGTCGCCCTCAGTAATAACCAGCAAGCCATGGCAACAGCCTGGGCCGCTATCCGCTACCTCACCGTGCAGGACTCACCACAATGAAACCGCAACTACGTCTTATTAGCCTGATGGCGCTTTGTGCCGTTATTTTTGCCACGGCCGGCTGGTTTGCCGGTAAACACAGTAGTGGGGACACTGCTAACACAACCAATCAACCCGCAGCCCCCGGTGAGCGCAAAGTGTTGTACTGGTATGACCCAATGACGCCGGGCACCCGGTTTGATAAACCCGGTAAATCGCCGTTTATGGATATGGACCTGGTACCACGCTATGCCGATGAAGAAGGGCAACCAGACGGCGTGCAGGTCAGCGCCCGGCAGCAACAGAACCTCGGTGTACGTACTGCCGACGTCACCAAACGGGTTATGGAAGCCCGCCTCGACGGGTATGGCACTGTCGCCGTGAACGAACGCTCCCGGGTAACGGTGCCCGCCCTCGCCAGTGGCCTGGTGGAAAAATTGTATGTGAATGCACCGCAGCAATTTGTGCATAAGGGCGAAGCCCTGGCACAGTTGTGGATCCCGCAATGGGCAGCGGCGCAGCAGGAGTACCTGGCTGTCAGAGCACTGGGCGACGCGGCATTAAACCACGCGGCGCGCGAACGCCTTGCGCTGTTATTTATGCCAGAAGAGATAATCCGCCAGGTGGAACGTACTGGTAAGCCACAAACCCGGGTAACGGTGCGCGCTTCCCAGGCGGGTTATATCAACCAGTTAGATGTGCGTGAAGGCGCGCAAGTCTCCGCCACTCAGGCATTGTTTGATGTCGCGGCGCTGAACTCCGTCTGGGCTGTGCTGGATTACCCGCAAAACCAGGCCGCACAGGTTCATACCGGTAGTGAAGTAACCGCCACCACACAGGCCTGGCCGGGCAAAGTATTCCAGGGCAAGGTCACCGAGGTGCTACCAAACCTGGATGCCGACACCCGCACCCTGAAAGCGCGCGTCACACTTGATAACCCCGACCAGCAACTGCGCCCCGGTATGTACCTGCATATGGCGTTAACCCCAGCTACACAACAGGCTCCTGTGCTGGCGATACCGGAAGAAGCGCTGATCACCACTGGCAACCAAAACCGGGTCTTGCTGGCTGAAAAAGACGGCTATTTCTCACCGCAGGCTGTCACGCTCGGTGAGCATGCTCAGGGCTTTGTTGAAGTGAAATCAGGGCTTAAGGAAGGCCAGCGTATTGTGGTCTCCGGGCAATTCCTGATTGATTCAGAAGCCAGCCTGCGTAGCGCGTTACCGCAAATGGCAGACAACAACCCCGGCACTGCAGCCACAGCCACACAAGCAGCGGCAACGGATAAATCCAGTGCGCCAGCCGCTATTTCTGCGAATGGCGAAGTGGTGGCGCTGGCCGATGGCGCAATCACGATTTCTCACGAAGCGATTCCTGCCCTGAAATGGCCACCTATGACCATGGATTTTTCAGCAACGCCCCAACAACAGCAGGGGCTGAAAATTGGCGACCATGTGATGTTCTCATTCACCATGACTGAAGATGGCGCTCGCCTTGAATCCATCATGAACATGCCCGCCGACGGGCATAAGGCTCAACGATGATTGCAGCAATAATTCGCTGGTCTTTGCGTAACCGCCTGTTGGTTGTGCTGGCGGCGGTAATGATGGCAGCCTGGGGCGTCTGGGCGGTAAAAAATGCGCCGCTCGATGCGCTGCCAGATTTGTCAGACACCCAGGTCATTGTGCGGGTCAGTTACCCCGGCAAAGCGCCACAAATTGTTGAAGACCAGGTTACTTACCCACTGACCACTACCATGCTATCTGTGCCCGGGGCCAAAACCGTGCGTGGGTATTCCATGTTTGGCGATGCCTATGTGTATATCCTGTTTGATGATGGCACAGACCCGTACTGGGCGCGCTCCCGTGTGCTGGAGTATTTAAGCCAGGTGCAGTCGAGCCTGCCGCCGGAAGCCCGTGCCTCGTTGGGGCCGGACGCCACTGGTGTGGGTTGGGTGTATGAATATGTACTGGCCGACAAAACCGGCAAACACAGCCTGGGGGATTTACGCGCCATTCAGGACTGGATCCTGAAATATGAACTGAAAACAGTCCCTAATGTTTCGGAAGTTGCCAGTGTGGGCGGTATGGTGAAGCAGTACCAGATTGTGCTGAACCCGGACCGCATGCGGGCACTGAATGTTACCCACCAGCAAGTAGCGGACGCGGTGAAAAGTGCCAACCAGGAAGGGAGTGGCGCAGTGGTAGAAATGGGTGAGGCCGAATATATGGTGCGCACCTCCGGCTACCTGAAAAACCTGCAAGACTTTGCGAATATCGTAATTACCAGCCGTAACGGTGTGCCGGTCATGCTGTCTGATGTGGCAACGATTCGACGCGGCCCGGAATTGCGGCGCAGTGTGGCAGAGCTTAATGGCGAAGGCGAGGTAACCGGCGGCATTATCATTATGCGCTCGGGTAAAAACGCTCTTGCCACCATCGATGCCGTGAAAACCCGGCTTGCCGAAGTCAAACGCAGTTTGCCTGCAGGTGTTGAAATCGTCCCGGTTTATGACCGTTCGTTACTGATTAAGCACTCCGTTGAAACTCTGACCCACAAACTGATTGAAGAGTTTATTGTGGTGGCGCTGGTCTGCGCGCTGTTCCTGTTTCATTTCCGTTCGGCGCTGGTGGCAATGATTAGTTTGCCACTGGGTATCCTGGGGGCGTTTATCGTCATGCATTACCAGGGTGTCAGCGCCAATATTATGTCGCTGGGCGGGATAGCCATTGCCATTGGTGCCATGGTGGATGCGGCCATCGTCATGATAGAGAACATGCACAAAGGGCTGGAACGATGGCGCCATGAACACCCCGGGCAAACACCCCAAGGTAATGACTACTGGCATGTTGCCGGGCAGAGTGCGGCAGAAGTGGGCCCGGCGCTGTTTTGCAGCCTGCTGATTATTACCTTGTCTTTTATTCCGGTGTTCACGCTGGAAGCCCAGGAAGGGAAAATGTTCTCGCCGCTGGCCTTCACCAAAACCTGGTCTATGGCGGTGGCTGCCGGGTTGGGGATCACCCTGGTTCCGGTGCTGATGGGCTATTTTATTCGCGGGAAAATTCCCGATGAGCAGGCCAACCCGGTTAACCGTATGCTGATTCGGGGTTATGAGCCACTGCTGGCCTGGGTGCTGGCGCGGCCAAAAACCACACTGGCACTGGCGGGGGTATTGTTGGTGGCGACACTGTGGCCGCTATCTCGCCTGGGCAGTGAATTTATGCCTGCGCTGGACGAAGGCGACTTGCTGTATATGCCTTCAACTCTGCCGGGGATTTCGGCTCAGGAAGCCGGGCGCCTGCTGCAACTGACGGACCGGATGATTAAAACCGTGCCTGAAGTGGAGACGGTATTCGGCAAAGTGGGGCGGGCAGATACTGCAACCGACCCGGCACCGTTAACCATGCTGGAAACCACCATTCACTTTAAGCCCAAAGATCAGTGGCGCCCGGGCATGACCATGAAAAAGCTGATTAATGAGCTGGATAAAACGGTGCAGGTACCGGGTATCGCGAACGTGTGGGTTCCGCCAATTCGTAACCGGCTGGATATGCTCTCTACCGGGATCAAAAGCCCGGTCGGCATCAAGGTGAATGGCGATAACCTGGCGCAACTGGAACAGGTTGCTGAACAGATTGAACGTGTGGTGAAAACAGTACCCGGCGTGACATCGGCACTGGCAGAACGCCTGGATGGCGGGCGTTATATCAATATTGATATCGACCGTGCCGCCGCTGCCCGCTATGGCGTTTCAGTGCGGGAGTTACAGTCGGTGGTATCGAGCCTGGTGGGCGGGGAAAATATTGGGGAAACTCTCGAAGGGCGTGAGCGTTACCCCATCAGCATTCGCTACCCGCGGGAGATGCGTGATTCGGTACAGAAAATACGTGATTTGCCGGTGGTCACTGCATCAGGCGCACAAGTTGCGTTGTCTCAACTGGCCTCGGTTTCAGTCAGTGAAGGCCCGGCCATGCTGAAAAGTGAAAATGCCCGTTTATCTGACTGGGTGTATGTGGATATTCGCGGCCGGGATTTGCGCTCAGCTGTACTGGCGATGCAGCAGGCGGTTAACCAGCAAGTTCAGTTGCCGCAAGGTGTGTCGTTAACCTGGTCCGGGCAGTTTGAGTATATGTCCCGTGCGGCGGAGAAACTGAAAGTGGTATTGCCGGTGACACTGGTGATTATTTTCGTCCTGCTGTACCTGACATTCCAGCAAGTTAAAGATGCGCTGTTAATTATGGGCACACTGCCATTTTCCCTGATTGGCGGGGTGTGGCTGCTGTATTTACTGGGGTACAACTTGTCGGTAGCTACGGCGGTGGGCTTTATTGCGCTGGCCGGGGTGGCGGCAGAGTTCGGGGTGATTATGGTGCTCTACCTGAACCATGCCATACAGCACCAGCGCAAAGAAGGGCCGCTAACGCGCCACCAGTTACTGGCGGGGATCCACGAAGGGGCAGTATTACGTGTCCGGCCCAAAGTGATGACCGTCGCCACGATCATGGCAGGTTTACTGCCCATTATGTGGGGTGGCGGTACGGGTTCTGAAGTGATGCAGCGCATTGCCGCGCCTATGATTGGCGGCATGATCACCGCACCGTTATTGTCGATGCTGGTGATCCCGGCGGTGTATTTGCTCTCACACCGTAAAGGTTGAGCTTCAGAGCAGCAGATTGATGAAAAAGAAGGAAAAAGCGTGTTTTTTCCTTCTTTTTAGTTAGCGGGCGAAAATCAATGAATTGATTTTCCTGGTTTTTTATTGGGTCACATCCTCTGGCACTGTGCAGGCATGAGGTTTGTCATCAGCCTCGCGCGCCTTTGAAGGTGCGGCTTACTTAAAGTGCAAATGGAGGTAACTGGCGGAAGGTGTTTTGCAATCCTTCCGACCAGGCTTTGCGTATAGTGGAAAACCAGGGGTCATCCTCGGTAATACGCCGTTGCCCACTGGCATCAAAACTATTGGCACGGTAAAGCATGACATCCAGCGGCATGCCCACCGAAAGGTTACTGCGCAACGTAGAATCTATCGACACCAGCGCACAGCACATTGCCTGCTCCAGCGGTGTATCCTGGCGCAGTACCCGGTCAATAATCGGTTTACCGTACTTGCTTTCGCCTATCTGGAAATAAGGCGTGTCCTGGGTCGCTTCTATGAAATTGCCTTCCGGGTAGATATGAAACAGGCGGTGGGGTTCGCCATGGATCTGCCCGCCTAACAACAGGTTACAACCAAAATTAACTGTGCTGCCACTTTGCTGTGCACGGCTGTCGCGCTGGACCACTTCCTGCAATGTTTGCCCAACTAATGTTGCGGCATCATACATGGAATGCGCCTGCATCAGGTTGGGCTCCTGCTCTGCCTGAATCCGCGCAGACAACAGGCTGATAACGCTCTGTGTGGTTGCCAGGTTACCGGCAGACTGCAACACCAGCACCCGGTCAGCATTCCGGCTGAACACATGTAATTTTTTAAACGTTGCAATATGGTCTACTCCCGCATTGGTGCGGGAGTCAGAAGCGAATACCAGCCCGTCAGACAGGCACATGGCCACACAGTAGGTCATGGAACACTCTCGTACTATTTATTGCTGTTGTTGCGCCTGCTGGGAAAACTGGCGCACTTCAGCCTCAGAAAACATAACCTCTGCGCCACCGCCCAGACGGCTGCCGCGCACCGGGCAGGCATCCAGGTAGTCCAGACCGACAGCCAGCTTCAGGTGTTGCGCCAGGCTGCGGGTATTATTGGTGATATCAAAGGCCAACCATCGGTCATCCAGCCACACTTCCACCCAGGCATGCATCGCCACGTGGTGGGTATCCTTACTGTACACATAACCGCTGACATAGCGTGCCGGGATTTGCAGGCTACGGCAACAGGCAAGAAACACATGGCTGTGATCCTGACACACACCCATCCCTCTGTCGAAGGCTTCTGCCGCACTGTCCTGCACCTGGGTCGCTCCTGGTGAATAGGGCATTCTCTCCCGCAGCGCCGCCATCAGCGTGGTCAAACTCTCCACTGGCGCTTCGGGCTGAAAATAGTGGCTGGCAAAGGCGCGAATAGCATCATTCGCCTGAGTCAGTGGCGTACTGCGCAGGAAAACCAGTGGGGAAACCTGCGCGGGTTCGTCATCGGTTTCATTGCTCTCTTCGTTATCGGCAATATCGACTATCCCCTGAGCATGAATCACTATCTCTTTGTGGGGATTATCCAAAGTGAGTACATGCAGCACATTGCCCCAGGTATCGGTAGTGGCCACGCTGGCGCACTCCGGAAAGGTGAGCGTCCAGGCGCGAATATGCTGGTGGCCGGAGTCTTGCGGTGTCAGACGCAAATACTGGGTACTGAATTTCACTTCTTCATCGTAGCTGTAACGGGTCAGGTGATTAATGGTGAGCTTCATACCGTCTCCAGATAAGTTTTGTGAATGCTGTCGGCAAGGGCGTTGATCCGGGTTAACAGGCCGGTCAGGTAACTTTGCATATCTGCTTTGACTAAATCCTCCAGCGTGCTGAACCGTAAATCGACATTTAACTGGTGTGCTATGCGCAGGGGTTGTTGCGAGTGCTGGTTCGCCACCAGTTCAAGCTGGCCGACAATATCTTCGATACAGGCCCGCAGTGAACGCGGTACGTCGTTGCGCAAAATCAGTAATTCCGCCACGGTTTCGCGGGTGACTGGCTGGCGATACAAGCTGTTATAGGCTTCCCGGGCGCTCACGGCGCGTAACAGGGTATCGAGCCGGTAATATTCGCGAACGGAATCCGGGTCGTTACTGATTTGCTGGTCTTTCACTAACAGGAGCTGTGTGGTTGCCAGAGCACGTTCGATAAGGGTGCCAATGCGAATAAAGCACAAAGCATCGTTACGCAGCAACGTGCCAAAAATCGCGCCACGAAACAGGTGAGCGCGGTCTTTTACCCAGTCAAAAAAGGCATCGGCACCAATGCTTTCCACACCCTGCTTACGCAGTTTTTTCAACTGGATACGAGTGGTGTTAATACATTCCCACACTTCTGCCGACAGGCTGCCTCTTACTGCGTGAGCATTGTTCCATGCCAGTTCAACACAACTGCAAATACTGCTGGGGTTGTTGCTATCCATAGCAAAGAAATTCAACAGGTTATCCATAGAAAAACGGGCGTAACGTGCCTGAAACAGGTCGTGGGTCCACGACAGGTTCAGGGATAACGCCAAATCCCGCTGTTGCTGGCTGTGGCGCGGCATCATGGAGAGTTTGTAAGTAACGTCCAGAACCCGGGCGAAACTTTCTGCCCGCTCCAGGTAACGGGCCATCCAGAACAGTTCACTGGCTGTGCGGCTTAGCATTATTCATCGTCCTCCATTACCCAGGTGTCTTTGGTTCCCCCGCCCTGAGACGAGTTCACCACCAGTGAACCTTCCGTTAGCGCGACGCGGGTTAACCCACCAGGCACCAGGCGGGTTTCCTGCCCGGACAACACAAAGGGGCGTAAATCGATATGGCGTGGTGCCAGGCCGTCGTCCACAAAGGTGGGGCAGGTGGACAGCGCAAGGGTTTCCTGGCCGATATAATTCGCCGGGTTTGCCAGCAGGCGTTCACGGAAAGCCTCCACTTCACTGCGTGTTGCCCTGGGGCCAACTAACATGCCGTAACCGCCAGCACCATGAACTTCTTTCACCACCATCTGGTCGAGGTTGTTGAGCACGAATTTCAGGTCTTCGGGTTTGCGGCATTGCCAGGTGGGAATGTTGTTGAGAATCGGTTGCTCACCGAGGTAAAAACGGATCATTTCCGGCACATAAGGGTAGATGGATTTATCATCTGCCACACCAGTGCCAATGGCATTGGCCAGCACCACGCCACCAGCCCGGTAAACAGAAAGCAGGCCGGGTACTCCGAGCATGGAATCGGTGCGGAAGGCGAGGGGGTCAAGCCAGGCATCATCAATACGGCGGTAAATCACATCCACCCGGCGCGGCCCTTCTGTGGTGCGCATATACACTGCGCCAGCTTTAATAAACAGGTCGGCGCTTTCCACCAGCTCCACCCCCATTTGCTGGGCCAGAAAACTGTGTTCAAAGTAGGCGCTGTTAAACCGCCCTGGTGTCATAACCACCACACAAGGGTCATCCACCGGGGAGCTTTCGCGCAGCGTTTGTAACAGATAGCCGGGGTAACGCTCCACCGGGGCAATATGCTGGTTGGCAAACATCTCCGGGTATAACCGCATCATCATTTTGCGGTTTTCCAGCATGTAAGACACACCAGAAGGTGTGCGCAGGTTGTCTTCCAGTACGTAATAGTTACCGTCGCTGTTGCGTACCATATCAACGCCGGTAATGTGGGCGTAAATATGGTTATGCAGGTCAATACCAATCATGCAGGGCTGGAGCTGTTCATTGGCCAGCACTTGCTCAGCGGGGATTAGCCCGGCTTTAAGAATGGTTTGGTCGTGGTAGATATCATGGAGAAAAGCATTGAGCGCTTTGACGCGCTGGCGAATGCCCTGGTCGAGTTTTTTCCATTCATCGGCGGGAATAATGCGCGGTACGCTGTCAAAAGGGATTAACCGTTCCGTTCCTTCATCTTCACCATAGACATTAAAGGTAATGCCGATGCGGTGAAACAGCAGTTCTGCCTGCTCTTTTTTCTGGCGAATGGCAGTTTGGTCGGTATTCTGAAACCATTGCCACCAGCCGTCATAGTGTTGGCGTTGCTTTCCTTCTGCCGTCAACATTTCATCGTAATACACGCCATCCGGTACGGTTATTTTTATCATTACACGCTCCAGTTATTACGTAATCAGGAATAACTGAGAGTGATTACGCACAAACCGTGCCATAGTATTTATCTTATTGATTATTATATTTTTATTGGCGGCATCTTCTCCTGGGTATTGATTTTTGTTAAGACAGGCATGTCTCGTTTTGCTTTGTTGTGGTGCAAAAAAATAACAATTGTTGTGAGTCAGGCCGGAAGTGTGCTTTCCGCATCGTTAAATGCATTGAGTAATAAACGCCACATATGGTGCGCGGCCGGGGTAAAGCGGCGGTCGGAGTTGCGCAGCAAATGGCACTGGGCGCTACTGGCGATGGGGTGGTCCACCGGGATGGCAACCAGTTTCCCTTGCTCAATCAGTGAACTGGCGGCAAAGCGGCTCATAAATGAAATCCCTAAACCTGCCTGGCTCATCCCTTTGGCGGTAGAGAACAGGTTACAACGGTATGCCGGGGAAAAGGTCAGCCCTTTGCTCTGGAACATGGCATTCATATGGCGCTGCAGGCCAAAGCTTTCCGTCAGTGCAATTAACCGCTGCTCTGCCAGTTGTTCAATGGTGACCCGCTCAAGGCAGGCCAGCTCATGGCCCGGTGCCATTACTGCGCAGATTGGCCCCCAACGGAAACTGTGGCGCTTCAGCTCCGGGCTGCCAATGGGCCCAAAGGCGACAGCCATATCCGCTTCACCCTGGACAATATCGTTCAGCATTTCCTGCATACTGGCGACACTGATTTCCACAAACACCTGTGGCCAGGACTCGGCAAACTGGGTCATCACCTCATGAATAAACACATTAATCAGCCCGCCACCAATCCGCACAGAAACAGACCCACCGCGCATATGGCGCAAATCCCGTAAGTGGTTTTCCAGCTTTTCCCGGCGCTGGCGGCTTTCAAAATAGTCTTCTGCAAGCAGTTTCCCGGCTTCAGTGAGAATAACTGTACGGCCGCGACGTTCCAGAAGCGGGAGTTGCAGGCGGCGTTCGAGCTGACTAATTTGCCGGCTGATAACAGAAGGATTCACGCCAAGAATATCTGCAGCGCGGCGGATTCCACCCTGAATACCAACTTCATACAGATAACTTACCTGCTTTTCATGGAACATATCCGGGCCTTTCATGATTGACTGTTGCTTACAGAGCAACAATATCATCCATTAACTGGCATTCATATTCCTGTCTGGCTTCGTAATAATCGAATTTATGGTCTTGTGATGTTTTTTTGTTCAAACGGTGGATGCCATGAAACAGTAAAACAGAATTGCACCAAACCAGGGCGTTTATCCGGATTCGGTTATTCTGTTCAGCGGCACTTGCCGGGAAATAATAAGTTTTACTCGCTACAACACCAGGGAACTCTTTATAAAATAAAGAGTGGGGAGCTTGCATGCTAAATAAACACATTGGCATGGGGTTTCCGTATAAAAAATAAAAACAATAGTTAAAAAACACCAAACAGGCACACATCCTGCTTATATCGGGGTAGTGTTAAAATAAAAAAGCCTGCAAACACAACTGACATAACATCCAATACGTTCCGGAGCTTTGAGAAGAGAAATTAATATGAGCGAAAATAAAACCCTGGAAAATCCATCAGGAGAGGCACACAGCGAATGGAAAGTTGGCCCTGGAGCCTGGCTGTCGCTGATTATTGTATTGCTGGTTTTCTCCGGCTTTTTTTATAAAGTGGACGGGATGAACTGGTTGGGCGCCTTTGATTTTACCACGCTGGGCGGTAAGTTTGGCACCATGAAGTCGGAAGCGAATACCTTTCTTGGTAGCGGTGGCATAAGTGCCAAGGCGGGCTTCCTGTTTGCGCTGTCACTGGTGCCGACAGTTATGCTGGCGCTGGGGTTGCTGGAGATTTTCACTCACTATGGCGCCATTCGCGCTGCGCATAAACTACTTACCCCTTTACTGAAACCTTTGTTGGGGTTACCCGGTTATACGGGGCTGGCATTAATCACGGATTTACAAAGTACCGATGCGGGTGCGGCATTAAGTAAAGAGCTTTATGACAGCGAAAGAATTACCCGTAAAGATGTGGTGATTATGGGTGCATGGCAATATTCCGGTGCTGGCCTGATTAATAACTATTTTTCTATTGGTTCAGCCATGTTTGCCTCATTAACTACACCCATAATTATTCCGCTGGTATTAATGTTTGTGATGAAATTTGTTGGCGCGGCGGTAGTGCGTCTGGCTTTGAATACCGTTTATAAGAAGGACTTCGCCAATGAGTAACTCAGTAAAAGCACCCAGTAACCCGTTTGATATTTTCGTTATTGGCGCACGTAAAGGTTTCAATATTGCCATTAATAACCTGATGCCAAATGTGCTGATGGCCTATGTCATTGCCGAAATGCTCAACTTACTGGGTGTGATGCAGATGATAGGCCATGTGTGTGCGCCACTGATGGGGTTGTTTGGGTTACCAGGCGAGGCGATTACCGTTCTGTTAACGGCCTGGTTGTCTTCCTCTGCCGGAACGGGTGTGGCGGTCAGCCTGTTAAGTAAAGGCACGCTGGATGCCGGGCAAATCACCATTCTGGCACCGGCTATCTTCCTGATGGGTTCCCAGCTTCAGTATATGGGGCGCCTACTGGGTGTTGCGGACGTGCCGAAAAAATACTGGCCGTTATTGATGGTGGTAAGTATTGCCAACGCATTGATAGCCATGCTGTTTATGCGCGCATTTTCCTGAGTTTGTGTTGTTAAGGGCTGCCAGGAAAAGCCGCAGCCCGCACCTGCAATAATCAAAAGGAGTAAGACGTGTCCCGTACAATTGAGCATTTCAGGGTATTGCATGAAATTCCTGAACTGGGTTTTGAAGAACACCAAACTTCCGCATACATCGCGGAAAAACTGGAAGCGGCTGGCTACCAGGTTACACGCCATGTGAATGGCACCACGGGGATTGTCGCCGAACTGGACAGTGGTGAACCAGGCCCGGTTCTGGCATTACGCGCAGATATGGACGCACTGGGCCATATTATTAATGGCCAGCATGTTGCTCGCCACACCTGTGGGCATGATGGCCACTCATCAGTGGTACTGACTACCGCGCAGGAAGTGATTCAGCAAGGGCTGGTAAAAAAAGGCCGGTTAAAATTTTTGTTTCAGCCTGCGGAAGAGCTGGGAACCGGGGCGCTGGCGCTGGTTGATGCGGGCGTGCTGGATGACGTGGATATGCTGCTGGGCTTCCACTTGCGGCCAATTGAAGAATGCCCCATGGGCAAAGCTGTTCCGGCGATGTACTACTCTGCGTCTTCTACTATTGAAGCCGTATTTACCGGTAAAGCCGCTCATGCTGCACGCCCGCACTTAGGGGTTAACGCGCTGGATGCTGCGGCTAATGCTGTGCAGGCAGTTAATGGTATTCATTTATCGCCTTCACTGACTTTCAGTGTGAAAGCCACACGTTTTCTCAGTGATGCCGGTGTAACCAACTCGATTCCTGCTGAGGCCCGGGTCTGCTGGGACCTGCGTTCGGCAGATAACGAAGGCATGACCGAGCTGAAAGCTCAGGTGGAACGGGCTATTGCTCACAGTGCGCAGGCCTTTGGCGCAACCGTGGCAACCACTATTCTCAAAGAGATGCCTGCTGCGGTTATCGACGATGACGCCACCGCACTGGTTAGCGAAGCCATCCGTGAAGTGCTGGGCGATGAAGGCCTGACTGAGCCGAAAACCACACCAGGCAGCGAAGACTTCTTCCATTACCTGGTTCAGCGCCCGGCTATAAAAGGCGGTTTCTGGGGATTGGGTGCCAACCTGAAACCGGGCTTGCATCACCCGGATATGCACTTTGACCGCAGTGCGCTGGATATTGGCGTGGATGTATTCAAGGCCTGCGTGCGTCGGGTTCTCGGCTAAGCGCATCTGTTTTACCTGCCGCCCGGCGGCAACGAGCGGCAGCAGAAAATTTTGTTTCACGGGTAAATAGCGCAAGAGATGTTATCTGCCTGGCACATAAAGCAGCATGCGCTTTCTGCTCTCCCGTAGAGTGGAAAGACCAACACCAGGAGGCTTTATGTGGTTCGATAAATTACAACAACCCACGCTGGTCCGTCAGCAGGCATTTTTTGCCGGCGCCTGGCGTGATGCCGATACGCAGCAAACCCTTGATGTGATTAACCCGGCGACCGGTGAGCGCCTGGCAACTATTCCGGCTCTGGAAGCGGCGGAAACGAGCCGGGCAATTGCCTGTGCTGAACAGTCGCGCCATGAATGGGCGAAAACCCCTAACGCTACCCGTGCGGCTTTACTGGAAAAATGGCACCAGTTGATCATGGCGAATGCCGATGATCTGGCGCAGATAATGACTGCCGAGCAGGGCAAACCCCTGGCGGAAGCCAAAGGGGAAGTGGCATACGGTGCCAGTTTCGTGAAATGGTTTGCTGAAGAAGCGCGCCGTATTGGCGGCGAAACCATTCCTGCCCCCAGCGCAGACCGCCGAATTCTGGTTCTGAAACAACCTGTTGGGGTGGCTGCCGCTATCACCCCGTGGAACTTCCCCATTGCCATGATTACCCGCAAAGTTGCGCCAGCACTGGCCGCAGGTTGCCCGGTAATTGTTAAACCCTCTGAACTGACACCGCTGTGTGCGCTGGCTTTAATGGTGCTGGCAGAGCAGGCCGGTATTCCTGCGGGTGTGATGCAGGTTTTAACCGGGATCCCCACGGAAATTGGCAAAACCCTGACAGCCAGCACCGATGTGCGGAAAATTTCTTTTACCGGCTCAACCCGTGTCGGGCAGTTGCTGATGGCCCAAAGCGCAGGCAGCGTAAAACGCCTGAGCCTTGAACTGGGTGGGAATGCACCCTTTATTGTGTTTGATGATGCGGATCTCGACCTGGCGATTACCGGTATTATGAGCAGCAAATTCCGTAACGCCGGGCAAACCTGCGTGTGCGCCAACCGGATATTTGTTCAGCGTGGAATTTATGAACGCTTCAGCCAACGTTTGCAGGAAGCGGTTGCACAACTTCAAGTGGGCGATGGCACTCATCCGGGCGTTACCCTGGGGCCATTGATTAACCGGGCGGTAGTGGAAAAAGTTAACCGCCATATTGATGATGCATTAAGCCAGGGAGCAACATTAATTGCCGGTGGCATAGCGACAGGAACCAGCCAGTTTGTTGAGCCGACCATTCTTGGCAATGTCACAGAAAAAATGTTGATTGCCCGGGAAGAAACATTTGGCCCGGTAGCCCCGTTGTTTCTGTTTGATGATGAGCAACAAGTAACAGCTATGGCAAATAATACGCCTTATGGATTGGGTGCTTATTTCTTTACCGAGAATATGCGCCGCGCATGGCGCATGGCGGAGTCACTTGAATTTGGCATGGTGGGTTATAATACCGGTGTTATTTCAATGGAAGTCGCTCCCTTTGGGGGAATTAAACTTTCAGGGATTGGCCGGGAAGGTGCCCGTTGTGGTATTGATGAATATTTAGAAACTAAGGCTTTTCATATCGGCGGCTTATAGCCACCACCCTTGATATAAGTTTCCCCGGAGGCTGCCAGAGATGGCAGCCTTTTTGTTTTGTAATTTACTGATATGTAATATTTTAATTCCAAATCTCACCAGGTATTTCTTGGTGCATTTTTAACATGCTTTGCACTATGTTAAACCAATTAATTAACATAAAAGTGGCGGTTAAAGTAGCGAAAAAAACAACAGGAAATTTTACCTTCCCATTCGGCATAAAATTTTTTTTGGCGCCTTTATCAGGCATTTAATTTTTTCTTTAATTTGGCACGCATCATGCATTTATAAAGTTATGCAGAGGCAGTTAATTTATAAATCCCGGCCTGAATAAAATCAGTAAATAAGGATTTAATGATGCTGAGTTTCGACCCTGATAAAGTGATTTTGCCCGCAGGTAATTATATTGATGGCCAGTTTTACCCAAGTCAGGGTGAAACACTGGCGGTCAGACGGCCATCTGATGGCCGGGTTTATGCCGAACTTAATGAAGCGCAGGCCACGGATGTGGATACCGCAGTTCAGGTGGCTCACCGGGCTGCCAAAGCGAGTGGCTGGGCCAGCTGTTCTCCCCGGGAGAGGGGGCGCGTGTTGCGCCGTTGGGCAGAACTGATAGAGCAGGATGCGCCGCTTCTCGGTCAACTGGAAGCGTTGGGCTCAACCCGGCCAATTACTGATGTGATTAACCACGAAATCCCCTTCACAGCAGAAGCCATTCGTTTTTATGCCGAGTGCGCAGATAAATACAGTAGTGACTTATTCCCCACTCAGGCCAACAGCCTGGGAATGTTACTGACCGAGCCTTTTGGTGTGATTGGCGCGGTCACCCCGTGGAATTTCCCTTTATCCATGGCGTCATGGAAGTGTGGCCCGGCGCTGGCGGCAGGTAATGCTGTGGTGCTGAAGCCTTCTGAACTGACGCCATTTTCCACTGTACGCATGGCTGAACTTGCGGTTCAGGCCGGGTTACCTGCAGGTGTGCTCAATATTGTTCAGGGGCGCGGTGCGGTGACCGGCAGTGCACTGGTACGCCACCCGTTAGTACGCAAAGTGTCGTTTACCGGCTCCACACAGACTGGCGCGCAAATTATGAGTGATGCGGCCCAGTTTGGCATGAAGCCCGTCACGCTGGAGTTGGGCGGCAAAAGTCCACAAGTGGTGTTTGACGATGCCGGAGATATCGACACCGTTGCTGCCCGCATTTTGCGTGGGTTTACCGGTAATGGCGGCCAGGCTTGCGTGGCGGGAACCCGCTTAATTGTCCAACGAGGTATTGCTGAGGCACTGACGCAAAAACTCATTTCTTTGTGCCAGGCCTTCCGCCCGGGCCTGACCTGGGACGAAAACACGCGTTATGCCCCCATGATTGATGCCCGGCAGGGTAACAAAGTGGCCTCAGTTGTTGCAGCGGCAAAAGCGGCAGGAGCCAAAGTGCTGGTGGGAGGGGATCGTTTTGCAGATACCGGCGAAGGCTGGTTCTGGCAACCCACACTGTTATCCGGCATGGCTGCGGATAACCCGGCAATTCAGACCGAGATCTTCGGCCCGGTGCTCACCATTCAACAGTTTGACGACGAAGATGAAGCGCTGGCGATGGCGGCCCATGACACCTATGGCCTGTGTGCCGGTGTTCATACCCTGAGTTTGCCTCGGGCTTTGCGTGCGGTACGCCAGTTGGCGGCAGGCACTGTATGGGTCAACCGCTATGGCCGTTCCGGCGACTTTATTATTCCGACTGGTGGATTTCTGGGGTCTGGCATTGGCAAAGACCTTGGCCGGCAGGCGTTTCAGGCCTGCCAGCAGCAAAAGAGTGTGTTGATTGATTTTTAACAGAGAAACCTGACCTGGAGAGAGTGTTATGGCTGCTTTTAAACCGAAATTTGTCACCTTCGATTGCTACGGTACTTTAATCAACTTTGATATGGCCGGGGCGGCTGAACGGTGTTTCAGTGACCGGGTCAGCCCGGCATTAATGCCGGCGTTTATTCATGACTTTGCCCGTTTCCGGTTTGATGAAGTGCTGGGAGCCTGGAAACCCTATTTTGACGTGGTGAGCAATGCATTGCAGCGCACCTGCCGCAAACATGGCATTGCCTGGAGTAATGCAGACAGCGACGCCATTTATACCGACTGCACTACCTGGGGGCCACACCCTGATGTTCCGGCAGGCCTTGCCAAAGTTGCTGAACACGTACCGCTGGTGCTGTTAACCAACTCAATGGATGACCTGATTGTCCACCACGTACCCCGCCTTGGCGCGCCCATCCATATGACGATTACCGCCGAGGAAACCGGTGCCTATAAACCGCAAATGCGTGGTTTCGAATACATGCTCAACAAACTGGGATGCGGCCCGGATGAAATCCTTCATGTCTCTTCCAGCCTGCGTTATGACCTGATGACCTGCTACGACATGGGCATCAAGAACAAAGTCTTTGTTAACCGCGGCCACGATGCGCCAAACCCGTTCTATGGCTACACCGAAATCAGCGGTATCGACCAGCTTCCTTCGGTTATTGGCCTGTAAAAGGAGCCTGGTATGAAACTGGAATCGTTCTGGCAGGCAACCGCTCCGGAATTTACCGGAGCCGCCAGTACCCCGTTGCCAGCCCATGCGGATGTGGTGGTAATTGGTGGTGGATTTACCGGAGTATCGGCCGCACTCAACCTGGCGAAATCCGGGGTGGATGTGGTGCTTCTGGAACGGGACCAGGTGATGAGCCAGGCCTCGGGGCGCAATGGCGGCCACTGCAATACCGGCCTGGCGCAAAACTTTGCCACACTGGTAGCGCGGGTTGGGCTGGAAGAAGCCAGCCGGTGTTACCAGGCCTTTGATAATGCGGTCAATTATGTTGGCCGCCTGATTGAAGACGAACAAATTGACTGTGATTTTCGCCGTTGCGGGAAGCTGAAACTGGCGAGTAAACCCGGGCATCTGGCCGGGTTACGTGCCACGGCGGAACTGTTGCGTAAGGGCGTAGACCCGGATGTTGTCCTGCTGAGCAAAGATGAATTGCGCACGGAAATTGGCAGCGATGCATTCCATGGCGGTTTATTGCAGCTACGTGGTGGGCAAATGCATATGGGGAAATTCGGCATTGGGCTGGCTAATGCAGCGGCCAGGGCCGGGGCCAAAATTTACCCGGAGCATGGTGTTACCGCGCTTACCCGGCTTAACGGTTATCGCCACCGCATTACGACCACCCAGGGCGAAATCACCGCCGATAAAGTGTTGATGGCGACCGGACCGTCAAATATTGGCCCTTTCCCGTGGTTCCAGCGCCGGATAGTGCCGGTGGGCAGTTTTATTGTGGTGACAGCACCTCTGCCGGAAGCACAACTGCGGGCGTTACTGCCCCAGGACCGCACTTACGTCACTTCTCTCAATATTGGGAATTACTTCCGTACTACAACCGACAACCGTCTGGTGTTTGGCGGGCGGGCTCGTTTTGCCGTGAGCAACCCCACCTCGGACAGCCGGAGTGGCGACATTCTGAAAGCCAGCCTGAAACAGATTTTCCCTGCTCTGGAGCGTGCTCCTATCGATTATTGCTGGGGCGGCATGGTGGATATGACAGCCGACCGCCTTCCCCGTTCAGGCGAGCACGATGGCGTGTTTTATACCCTGGGGTACAGCGGCCATGGCTCACAGATGTCGGTCTGGATGGGGCGGGTGATGGCAGATTTACTGGCAGAAAAACGTACTGATTCACCCTGGCAATGTGACAAATGGCGCCCGTTGCCGGGTTATTACGGCACTCCCTGGTTCTTGCCTGTGGCCGGCCTGTATTACAAAGCCAAAGACCGGTTTTGCTGATCCATTAACATTTATTTTTTAAGGGGTTGCAGATGGGTAAATTTGATAAAAAGTGGCAAGGAACGGATACCGACCTGATCCGTGCAATTAACGATGCTTCGCTGTCGCGCCGTAGCCTGTTGAAACTACTTTCTGCCGGGGCGGTAATGAGCACCGGCGTGATGGGATTTCCGTCACTGGGTTTCGCAGCGGAAAAACCGGTGCAGGGCGGGAAGTTACGGGCGGCGGTCGCGAATGCCTCCGCCACAGATACGCTGGACCCGGCAAAAGGCACCAACAGTGGTGACTATTCACGCCATTTCATGTTTTACAGTGGGTTGACTGAGCTGGATAAAAACATGGCGGTTCACCCGGCGCTGGCTGAATCCCTGACCTCTGATGACGGTGTGACATGGCAAATGAAATTACGCCAGGGCGTCACGTTCCATGATGGCAAACCCTTTACTGCCGATGATGTGGTGTGGTCACTTAGCCGTCACAAAGACCCGGCGGTTGCTTCCAACGTGTTTAAACTGGCCGAGCAATTCAGCACTATCAAAGCGGTGAACAGCCATGAAGTACAACTGGTACTGAGCAACGCAAATTTCGACCTGCCCGCAATGCTGGCGACCAGTTCTTTCCTGATTCTGCAACAAAATACCCGCGATTTCTCCAAAGCGATTGGCACCGGCCCGTTCCGTCTCAAATCCTTTACTCCGGGAGTGAGTACCGTGGGGGTTCGTAACCCGGATTACTGGAAACCTGGCTTGCCGCACCTGGATGAAGTCGAACTGATGGGCGTGACCGACCAGGCCGCGCGCGTGAACGCTTTGTTGTCCGGTGACCTGGATATGGTAGCCACACTAAGCGCCAGCGATGCCAAACGGCTGAAAAATAATGCGAAGTTTGGTGTGCTTGAAAGCAAGTCAGGCATGTACACCAACCTGATTGTGCGCACAGATAAGCAACCTGGCAGCAACCCGGATTTTGTGCTGGCAATGAAGTACCTCCAGCCGCGCGAATTGATGGTGAAAACGGTATTGCAAGGTTATGGCACGGTTGGTAATGACACTCCGGTTCCCCCGTGGCACCCCATGTTTAATGCCAGCCTGAAACCACGCCCGGTGGACCTGGATAAAGCGAAGTTCCACCTGAAAAAAGCAGGCATGGAAGGCAGCCGGATTGAAATCATCACCACCCCGAATATTGAAGGCGCGGTGGAAGGTGGGCAGTTAATTCAGCAGGTTTCAGCCGGTGCGGGCCTTAAAGTGAATGTCCGGCGTGTGCCTTATGACGGCTACTGGGCCAGCCACTGGATGAAAGACCCAATTGGCTATGGTTCTATCAACCCGCGCCCGACTCTGGATATGCTGTTTTCCCGGTTTTATCTCTCTTCCGCCCCGGATAACGAATCTGGCTGGCAAAACCCACAGTTTGACCAGTTAGTTGTTGCAGCCCGTGGTGAACGGGACCAGGCAAAGCGCAAACAAATGTATGGCGACATGCAGCACCTGATTTATGACCACTGTGGCACGCTGGTTCCTATTTTTGTCAGCTCAATGGATGGCTATAACACCAAAGTGAAAGGTATCGAACCCTGGCCTACCGGCATGATGATGGGGTTCCGTTTCCACGAGTTCGCCTGGCTTTCCGCCTAATTCTTGTTCAGGAGGTTGCCCATGAATCGCTTTATGCTGCAACTCATTGCCCGGCGCACAGGTGCCGGGTTACTTACCTTGCTGATTGTCTCCGCAGTGGTGTTTTTTATCACCAGCCTGTTACCAGGCGATGCGGCGCAACTGATGCTCGGGCAAAACGCCACGCCCGAAACGGTTGCGGCGTTACGTGCGCAACTTGGCCTGGATAAGCCACTGGTGGTGCGTTACTTCCTGTGGTTATGGAATATGTTGCAAGGCGATTTTGGCACCTCATTTGCCAACAACTTACCGGTTGCACAACTGGTGGCGCAGCGTATTCCCGCCACCTTCGAACTGGCGGGCACCACAACCCTGGTGTCTGTACCGGTCGCGCTGGTGATTGGCATTGTGGCGGCAATGTACCGTGACAGCTGGCTGGACCGTATTCTGGTGGTCAGCACGATGGGATGTGTGGCGGTGCCTGAGTTTTTGGTCGCCACTGTCGCAGTACTGATTTTTGCCGTGAAACTGCACTGGGTTTCCGCCATGTCGTTAGGCGGAGGCGAAGGGCTGTTGAATTACCTGAAAACCTATGCTCTGCCAGTGCTGACACTCTGTTTTGTGCTGGTGGCGCAAATGGCGCGAATGACCCGTGCCGCCATTGTTGAACAGTTAGAAAGCCCGTGGCTGGAGATGGCATTACTCAAAGGCGTCTCTCCGTTACGTGCTGTGTTGCGTCATGCACTGCCAAATGCAGTTGGCCCTATCGCCAATGCTATTTCGTTGAGTCTCGCTTACCTGTTTGGCGGTGTGATCATTATTGAAAGCATATTTAGTTACCCTGGCATGGCGAGCCAACTGGTGGATGCGGTAAGTAACCGTGACCTGCCACTGGTGCAATTGTGCGTGATGCTGTTCGCACTGAGTTATTTGGTGCTGTTACTGATTGCCGACGTGGTGACTATCGCGTTTAACCCGAAATGGAGGGGATGATGAGCCGATTACTGTTACCCTGGCGTTTCTTTATGGCGCTGTCGTTGTCTGGCCGGGTGGGGCTGGTTATTTCACTGTTCTGGATAGTGATGGCGTTATTCGGGGGGTATATCGCACCACACAGCGGTACGGATATTGGTGCGGGGCCAATTCTCGGTAGTTTCACCGCGCAAAACTGGCTGGGTACGGATTACCTGGGGCGGGATATTTTGAGCCGGATTTTGGTTGGTGCCCGTTTCTCTATTGGGCTGGCGCTGACCGCGGCAGTGCTGGCAAGCCTGGTGGGTACATTGCTGGCGCTGCTGGCGGCGGTCACTGGCCGCTGGCTGGAGGAGATCCTTGGCCGCGTCAACGATGCCTTGTTAGTACTGCCAGGCAAAGTGTTGTCGCTGCTGATTGTTGCTGTCTTTGGCTCATCGTTACCCATGCTGGTCGTAACCGCTGTCTTTACCTACTGGCCGGGCGCTTACCGCATTGCGTTTTCTATGGCGGGCAACCTGCGCAATATGGATTACGTGCGTGCTTCACGGCTGCGTGGAGAAGGGCGCTGGTATATCGCTTTGCATGACATTCTGCCCGGCATGGTGCACGCCATGCTGACGGATTTTGGCCTGCGCTTTGTCTACATCGTACTGCTACTTAGTGGCCTGAGTTTCCTGGGGCTGGGTGTTCAGCCACCAGACGCCGACTGGGGAACACTGGTGCGGGAAAACCTGCAGGGGTTATTTGATGGCTCACCTGCGGTGCTGATGCCTGCTCTGGCTATTGCCAGCCTGACCATTGGCGCGAACTTGTTTATCGACAATTTACGTAATGTCGGGCCACTGCAACTGGTGGAGGAAGGCGCATGAGCATCATGTTACACGATAATTTGCCAGCAATTGCTGTTGAAAACCTGAGAGTAACAGCCAAAAACGACCGTGGTGAAGATATCGACCTGGTCAGCGATATCCAGTTTACGGTACAACGCGGTGAAGTGCTGGCGCTGATTGGGGAATCTGGCTCGGGTAAAACCACCATTGCCATGGCCTTAATGGGCTATGCCCGCCACGGTTGCCGTATAACTGATGGGCGTATTCACGTTGTGGATGAAGATGTGATGCGCCTGTCTGCGCGCGAGTTACAGCGCTTTCGTGGCAAAAAAGTGGCTTACATTGCCCAGAGTGCGGCGGCGTCTTTTAATCCCTGCATGAAAATCATCGACCAGGTTATCGAAAGTGTAGTGATCCACGGGATCCTCTCCCGGCGTGAAGCTATTGCCAAAGCGGTGGCGTTATTTCGTGAACTGGCATTGCCTTCGCCAGAAACCATTGGTGAACGCTACCCGCACCAGGTGTCTGGCGGGCAGTTGCAGCGCCTGATGACTGCCATGGCACTGATAGGCGACCCGGAGGTGGTTATCCTCGATGAACCCACTACCGCACTGGATGTGACAACTCAGGTGGAAGTCCTGAAAGCGTTTCGCCGGGTAGTGGCAGAGCGTGGCATGACGGCAATTTATGTCAGCCATGACCTGGCGGTGGTGGCTCAAATGGCCGACAAAATTCTGGTGTTGCTGAAAGGGCAAATCGCCGAATACGGTACCACTCAACAACTACTCAGCGCCCCGTCGTCACCATATACCCACGCGTTAATGGCTGCGGCCCGACAGGCTGAACGGCCCAGTAGCTGGAACCCGGCTGAAGCAACCATTCACCCGCTACTGGAAGTGCGTAATCTGGCGGTTGGATATGGCGTTCGTGATAGCGAAGGCGTGCCTGCCATCCGAATTCTTGATGATATTAATCTGCAAGTCTGGCGCGGCCAGGCCATTGGCATTATTGGCGAATCCGGTTCGGGAAAAACTACGCTGGCCCATGCGATTGCCGGGCTGAACCCGGCCTGGCAAGGGCACCTGCTGTTTGGCGACCATTATATTGATAACGCGATGCAGCAACGTACACCCGATGAGTTGCGCCGCATTCAGTATGTCTTCCAAATGGCGGATACCGCGCTGAACCCTAACCATACTGTGGGGCAAATCCTGGCGCGCCCACTGGCGTTGTTTCACCAATTACAGGGGGCGGAGCTGCAGCAGCGGGTGAAAGCGTTGCTCGACCTGGTGCGCCTGCCTCATTCCGTTATGCACCGTAAGCCTGGCGGGCTCTCTGGCGGCCAGAAACAACGCGTCAACCTGGCGCGGGCACTGGCTGCGGAGCCGGAAGTTATTATTTGCGATGAAGTGACTTCTGCACTGGATACCGTGGTGGCGGCAGCCGTGCTGGATTTGATTTGCGAATTGCGCCGCAAGCTGGGGCTGACCGTGCTGTTTATCAGCCATGATATGCATGCGGTACGGGCAGTGTGCGATGACATTGTAGTAATGAAACAAGGGCAGATTGTTACCCAACTGTCCCGCGATGACTACGACAAACCCTCCTCTGTTCTCTACTTTGAGCGCCTGAAACGGGCAGTTCCAGAGCTGCGGCAGGGGTGGCTGGATGAACATGAAGACGTGCTGAAAGCGGAATAATACTTAAGGGGATACACATTTATGCCTGCACCGTTACGTTATGTACAGGACAGTACCGATTTTCCCGACTCTGCAGATGTGGTGATTATTGGCGCGGGTATTGCCGGTAGTGCCGCCACCTGGGAGCTGACTAAACAGGGGTTGCGCGTCGTCTTGCTGGAAAAAGGGTTGGTGGGCGCGGAACAATCCAGCCGTAACTGGGGCTGGTGCCGCCAGCAAAACCGCGATGAGCGCGAGTTGCCGTTATCTATTTATGCCTTACAGCGCTGGACGGAACTGGAGCGAGAAACGGGTGAGGATCTGGGGTTTCGCCGCTCCGGGCTGGTGTACGCCACCCAGGATCAGAGCGAAATTGACGCCTGGGAAAAGTGGGGGCACATTGCCAAACAATACGGTGTGGAAAGCCATATCTTAACGGCCAGTGCTGCGAAGGCGATGACGCCTGGTAGCTCTACAGCCTGGTTAGGCGGCGTTTCTTCACCGACGGATGGCTATGCGGAACCTGCCTGGGCGGCTCCTGGCCTGGCGCGCGCTGCCGTTGCGCGTGGGGCGATGTTATTTCAGCAATGCGCTGTGCGGGGCCTGGATATCAGTGGTGGTGCCGTCAGTGGAGTGTGGACTGAACGCGGGCTTATCAAAACATCAAGGGTGATTGTTGCTGCGGGGGCCTGGACTTCATTGTTCTGCCGCCGCCATGGTATCGATTTACCCATGGGGAATGTGATAGGTACTGCCTTTCGAACTAAGCCAATTGAACAGGCTATTACAGTACCTTTTTATACCGGGCGTTTTGCCTGCCGGCCACAACTGGATGGCAGTTACACGGTTGCGGTATCTGGCCGCGGGCGGCTGGAGCCAGGTGCGCAGGGCCTCCGTTATGTGCGCCAGTTCTGGCCAACATTCAAATCGCGCCGTAAAAACCTGACCATTTCACCGGGGATAGCCCCGTTTTTCCGCGGGCCAGAGTCCTTGCGATCCTGGTCCCTGGACAGCGTCTCACCGTTTGAAAAAGTACGTATTCTGGACCCACAACCTGACCACAATATGGTGCAGTCCGGGCTGGCTGCGATGCGCAGCGAATACCCGGCGCTGGCGAATCTCCAGGTCGCTCAGGCCTGGGGCGGTATGATAGACAGCACACCCGATGCCATTCCGGTGATTTCACGAATTGATAAATTGCCAGGCCTGGTGGTTTCTGCCGGGTACAGTGGGCATGGTTTTGGAATAGGTCCGGGTGCCGGGCGTCTGGCTGCCGATTTGGCAACGGATATCACACCTGTTGTCGACCCGGCTCCATTCCGTTACTCCCGGCTGGTGGACGGCAGCAACCTGAACAGCCCCGGAATGATGTAATTGACGTGCAGACTGCCCGCAAGGAGACACAACACATGAGCGTGACGTTACGCCCAATGCAGGAACAGGATATCGCTGAGGGGTTTGCCCTCAGCCAGCAATTGAAATGGCCTCACCGGCGTGAAGACTGGTTGCAGGCCTGGCAGCACGGGAAAGGCATGGTGGCGCTGGAAGGGGACACCGTGATTGGTACAGTCCTGTGCTGGCCCTGGGGTGGGCAACTGGCTATGGTCGGGCTGGTGATTGTGGATGAACGCCTGCAAGGAAAAGGGATTGGCAAAGCACTGATGTCTGCCATTTTGTCACAGCTTGAGGGGTGTAATGTTCGCCTCCACGCCACGGAAATGGGCAAGGGCCTGTATGAGAAATATGGGTTTACTGCCATCGGCATGATTCACCAACACCAGACACCTTTTCTGCCGGTATTACAGGCGCGGGCATTACCACCTGGCTGGCACATTCGCCCGGCAACGGAAAACGACCTGCCCGCGATTACGGCGCTGGACAAGGCTGCAAACGGCATGTACCGGCCACAACTTTTTGCTGATTTACTGGTGTCTGGCAGCCCTGAAGTTTTGACTGATGCCACCGGAACGATTCAGGCGGTGGCAGTGAAACGCCACTTTGGGCGGGGGTACGCAATTGGCCCGATTCTGGGTTACCAGGAAGAGCGGGTTTGTGACCTGGTGGCGCATCACCTTTCCCGGCTGGCAGGAGAGTTTGTGCGGGTGGATTGCGATGCCACGCTACCTTTCAGTAAGTGGCTTACCGGTTGTGGTCTGGCGGTTGTCGATGCGCCTGTGTTAATGGTGCGGGGCACTCCCTGGCAACCTGAGCCCGGCGGCCCGCAAACTTTTGGGTTAATGACACAGGCAATGGGCTGATATGAAAATTGTCTATAAATCTGAGGTTGCGCGGGGCCAGCAGTGGGCTGCATGGCTTGCACAACACGCACCGGATATCCGGTTTCATTTGTGGCCAGATACTGGCGATGACGAACCGGTTGATTTTCTGGTCGCCTGGCAGCCGCCGGAGAACATCGCCCACCATTTTCCCCACCTGAAAGCCCTGTTTTCTGTTGGCGCCGGAGCAGACCAGTTTGATTACGCCGCACTACCCGCAGACCTGCCAGTGGTGCGCATGATAGAGCCTGGCCTGACGCAGGGCATGGTGGAGTACATCACATTTGCTGTGCTGGCACTGCATCGCGGCATGCCACGTTATTTACACCAACAGCAGCAACGCGAGTGGCTGGCGCATGCCTGCCCGCTCGCCAGCACCCGCCGTATCGGCGTGATGGGGCTGGGGGAACTGGGCCAGGCCGCGCTCCGGCAACTGCGTTCGCTGGGGTTTGACTGCGGAGGCTGGAGCCGTACGCCCCATGAAATTGACGGTGTGGCTTGCTGGCACGGGCAGGCACAGTTGGCGGGTTTTTTGGCGCGCACCGATATTCTGGTGTGCCTGCTGCCTTTAACCGAAACGACCCGGGGCCTGCTCAATTCTGATCTGTTCAGCCAGTTACCTGCCGGTGCCGCACTGGTGCAGGCCGGGCGGGGGCCACAACTGAATCACACCGATTTACTGGCTGCTCTGGAAAACGGCCAGTTACAGGCGGCAATCCTGGATGTCACCGACCCGGAACCATTACCGGCTACCCACCCATTATGGCAGCACCCGGGGGTCTGGATAACGCCGCATATCGCCAGCCAGACCCAGGTTGAAAGCGCAGCCAGCGCATTGCTGGAGAATATCCGGCGCTGGCAACATGGTGCGCCAATGCACGGCGTTATTGAACGTAACCGAGGATATTAATTATGGATTTCAAACACCTGACGGCGTTGCGTAGAGAGTTACACAGCAACCCGGAACTGGGGTTTAAGGAGCACCAAACCGCAGAGCGTGTGGCTCAGTATTTAACGGAACTGGGCCTTGAGGTGCACCGGGGAGTCGGGCAAACCGGCGTTGTCGGGGTGTTACGCCGGGGAACCGGTGGGCGCAGTATTGGGTTGCGTGCCGACATGGACGCTCTGCCAATGGCAGACCAGGGCGAGCAGGCCTGGCGAAGTGGTAAAGATAATGTGTGCCATGCCTGCGGGCATGATGGCCATACAGTGATGCTGCTGGGAGCGGCAGAGCAACTGGCGCAGGACACCCGGTTACAGGGAACGCTGTATTTTATTTTCCAGCCAGCGGAAGAAGGGCTGGCCGGGGCTCAGGCGATGATTGATGATGGCCTGTTTACCCGCTTCCCTTGCGATGAAGTGTATGCCTTGCATAACTGGCCGGAATTGCCGGTGGGGGCTGCCCGTACTCGCCCTGGCCCAATAATGGCAGCGGCAGACCGCTTTGATATCACCGTTTCCGGCCCGGGCGGCCATGCAGCCCAGCCCCATCTCACCCATGACACCTTGCTGGCGACCAGTGAGCTGGTGGTACAACTGAATACTGTGGTGGCCCGGGTGACAGACCCGTGTGAGCCGGGGTTGTTAAGTGTGACACGAATTCAGGGTGGCAGTTCGCACAACATGATCCCATCACAGGCCACGATTACCGGTACGGTGCGTACTTTCAGCCCCAAGGCGCAAGACGCAATAGAGCGCCAGCTCCGCCTGCTGGCACACCATATTACCGCCGCACATGGCCTGGAAGTGGCAGTGGACTACCGCCGTTATTATCCCGCGACGATTAACACCCCTGAGCAGGCCGAAGTAGCACTTGCCGCGGCCCGTGCGGCAGGCCTCGTTGCCGAAGAAGCCCCGGCGCCCGCGCTGACATCCGAAGATTTCGCTTTCATGCTGCGTTCCCGCCCGGGAGCTTATCTTTGGCTGGGTTCCGGGCCTGGCCGCCCGTTGCACCATTCAGCATACGATTTTAACGACGATGTGATTCCGTTGGGCGTGCGCTGGTTCTGCGAACTGGCGCGCACACGCCTGAGCTAAAAATTTCCTGACACTTACGCCGTGGAATTTAACAGCAAATGCTGCCGAGGCGGGAATTACAGCAGCCTGTGGAATGGGCCTGTTGCGATACTGAATGCAGGGATTGTCATGTGGATGAGGTAACCAAATGCAAAACGTAATGGCTGAACAACAGCAGGACACCTGGCAGGATAACGCAAACTATCTTGATACCCGCGCGGCTTATGTTCCCCGCGGAGTGGTCACGGCTCATCAGCCTGTTATTGAGCGCGCGAAAGGCAGCGAAGTCTGGGATGTTGAAGGTAACCGCTATCTGGATTTCGTTGGCGGGATTGGTGTGCTGAATGTGGGCCACAACCACCCGGCGGTGGTGAGTGCTGTGTCGCAACAGCTGGGAATGGTTTCTCATGCCTGTTTTCAGGTGGTGGGTTACCCCGGGTATATTGAACTGGCAAAGCGCCTGAGCCTGTTAGTGGGTGGCGATATCCCCTTTAAGAGCGTCTTTTTTACCAGTGGAGCGGAAGCAGTAGAAAATGCCGTCAAAATCGCCCGGGCGGCGACAGGGCGCAGCGGCATTATTGCGTTTGATGGCGCGTTTCATGGCCGGACATTGCTGGGTTGTACACTTACCGGCATGAGCCAGCCTTACCGCCAGAATTTTGGCCCGTTCCCGTCAGATATTTACCGCTTACCCTTTCCCAACCCGTACCACGGCGTAACTGAAACCGACTGCCTTAAAGCGCTGGAAACGCTGTTTGCCGTGCAAACTCTGCCTGAGCGGGTGGCGGCGATTATCATCGAGCCGGTGCAGGGCGATGGCGGTTTCCTGCCTGCTGGCGCCAGTTTTATGCAGGCACTGCGTGAGATAACCGAAAAGCATGGCATTTTACTGATTTGTGATGAAGTGCAGACCGGGTTCGGGCGCACTGGTTCACTGTTCGCTTTCCAGCAAATGGGCATTGTGCCGGATCTGGTGACTGTGGCGAAAAGCTTAGGCGGTGGCCTGCCTATTTCTGGTGTGGTGGGCAAGGCAGAGTTGATGGAAGCGCCATTACCTGGTGGCCTGGGCGGAACTTATGGTGGTAACGCGCTGGCCTGCGCGGCAGCACTGGCGGTACTGGATTTAATGGAGCAGGGGCATTTGCTTGCCCGGGCTGTGGAACTGGGTGAACGGTTGCACAGCCGCCTGCGGCAACTGGCAGAGAAATATATCTGCATTGGCGAAGTACGCGGTTTGGGTTTTATGCAGGCAGCGGAAATCATTGATGTAGAAACAGGTAAACCGGATGCTGAATTAACTCAGAAAATTCTGGATTGTGCCTGCCAGGAAGGGCTGTTGCTGATTAAATGTGGGCTGCACCGCAACACCATTCGCTTCCTGGCCCCGCTGGTGACCAGCGATTCCCAGCTTGAAGAAGCGCTGCATATCTTTGATATCGCTCTGGCGCGAGCAACAGGCCGCTTAGGCTAATGTGTATTCCTCATTGATATTGTTAGTTTTCTTACGGAAATGCGTTGCAGCCATCCTGAATATTGAGGCTGGTGCAACGCCCCGAAAGCGTGGTATATCAAGAGAAAACCTGCGCAATCTATACCCAAAATAATCTGCGTTTCAGGGCAGCCTGAAACCTGAAATATTAAGGGAATAACAACAATGAGGGTGCTATGAACGGCTTATTAAAACTCGATCGCATCGACATTAATATTCTGGTGCAACTGCAAAAAGATGGCCGTATCAGCAATGTTAACCTCGCCGATGCAGTAGGGCTCTCACCCAGCCCCTGTTTACAGAGGGTTAAACGCCTGGAATCAGCCGGGTTTATTACCGGCTATGAAGCACATATCAATCTCCCCAAAATAACTGATTCGGTAACGGTGTTTACTGAGGTCACGCTGGCAGGGCACCGGCGGGAAGATTTTGTGAAGTTCGAAAACGCTATCCGCGACGTTGACGAATTGATGGAGTGCCACTTAATTACCGGCGGCTATGACTACCTGCTTCGTTTTATTACCCGCAGCATTGAGCACTACCAGGATGTTATTGAGAAGATGCTGGATGCGCGTATCGGGATCGATAAATACTTCAGTTACATTGTGATTAAATCGCCAATCTTAAAAAGCAGTGTGCCGCTGCGCACACTGCTTTCCCGCCACACACAAATTGAATTCTGACCGTTAACCCGCCGTTTTCATGGCGGGTTAGTCACTTTTGCCGGGCAATCTGCTTGTGCTGCTGTCCTGGGGTTTACGGACCAAAGTTTGCAGAGCTGATTATTTCCTTTTTTTTAATACTGTGTATCCCTTTTGGAACAGCGTTTTGAACCGCTGTTCTGGTATAACATGTAATTAATTTATCATACCAATAGCCAGATGGGGCCTGGCAAAGGGGAAGCCACAATGGCAATTTCTGATTCTTCGACCGACAACAGCACGCAACCGGAAAAAAAACGTCGGGCGATTTCTGGCCTCGCATTGTTAGTGGCCAGCGCATTCTTTATGGAGTTTCTCGACGGCACGGTTATCGCCACAGCATTGCCCGATATGGCAAAAGCCTTTGGGGTGACCGCAGTAGACTTAAATATTGGTATCAGCGCCTACCTTTTGACACTGGCGGTACTGATCCCGGCCAGTGGCTGGGTGGCAGAGCGGTTTGGCGCCCGTACTGTGTTCAGTACCGCACTGCTGATTTTTACCCTCTCTTCTCTGATTTGTGGGTTAACGCAAAACGTCACTGAGTTTGTGGTGATGCGCATTATCCAGGGGATTGGCGGAGCCATGATGGTGCCGGTTGGCAGGTTGGTGGTATTACGCACCACACCCAAAGATCAACTGATTACCGCCATTGCCACTCTTACCTGGCCGGCATTAGTTGCGCCTATTTTGGGGCCACCCATTGGTGGCTTTATTAC
Source organism: Mangrovibacter sp. MFB070 (assembly GCF_000705335.1). NCBI lineage: Bacteria > Pseudomonadati > Pseudomonadota > Gammaproteobacteria > Enterobacterales > Enterobacteriaceae > Mangrovibacter > Mangrovibacter sp. MFB070. The sequence continues at coordinate 98,459 of NZ_JJMI01000005.1, read as the reverse complement.
CACTTATGCCAGCTGGCACTGGATTTTCTTTCTCAATGTTCCTTTTGGGCTGGCAGCGATTGCCTGTTCATTAAAGATGATGAGCAACCAGAAACCGGTGGAGAAACAGCCATTCGATACCCAGGGTTTTTTCTCCGTGGGCCTGTCAATGCTGTGCCTGGTTGCCGGGCTGGAAGTGTTCAGCCAGCAAAATGAAAACCCCTGGTATGGGGCCGGGTTACTGGTAATGGGGCTGGTGTTTCTCGCCTGGGCGGTACGCCATTTATTGCGCAGCTCAGCCCCACTGGTACAACTGCGCACGCTACGTGTGCCGTCGTTTCGTGTCACCATGCGTGGCGGTTTTGTACTGCGGGCGACTATCAGTTCCGCGCCCTTTATGTTGCCGTTGATGTTCCAGGTTGGGTTTGGCATGGATGCCTTTCACGCCGGTTCACTGGTACTGGCCGTGTTTGCCGGTAACCTGGCTATGAAACCCGCCACCACGCCACTGATTCGCTATTTTGGGTTCAGGAAACTGTTGCTGGGCAATGGGGTGTTGTGTGTCCTGTCGCTGCTGGTTTGTGCGCTGTTAACCCCGGATTCGCCGCGTATTCTCACCCTGGTGATGCTGTTCTGGGGCGGGCTCAGCCGCTCAATGCAATTTACCGGCATCAGTTCGCTGGCATTTGCTGAAGTACCGGCCCAGGAAATGAGTGGGGCAAACACCCTGTTCAGTACCTCTTTGCAACTGGCGAGTGGGCTGGGTGTTACGCTGGGTGCACTGAGTATTCGAGCGGGAAGCCTGCTGACATCCTGGTTGCCAGAAAATGTTGCACACCAACCGGGGATGGCGTTTCGCCTGGGCTTTGTGGTGATTGGCGTGCTCACTGCCATTGGCTTATGGGATATCACCCGCCTGGCGCCGGACGCCGGAATTAATGTGTCACAAAAGAAAAAATAACCTGTGGCGGGCAGCCCAGGCCCGCCACAACATTAACACCCGGCAGCAATATAATCGCCATTGGCACTGACTGGAATAACCGTTAAAAACAGTACCGTGGCGAACAGCACCAGTATTATCCCACCCAGCACCCGGATACAGGGCAACAGCCACTGGCGGTTGGCGGTATTGCCACCAAACATCGCCAGTGTTTTCTCCCGTGCGTAGCGCACTGCCAGAGAGAGCCCCATAATGGATAAACCGGTACCCAGCGCCATGGTCATGACCGCGGCAATTCCCCAGGTCACAATGCCCAGTGCGTTGGCGAACATCAGGATCATAATGGCTCCGCTACAAGGGCGGGCACCGATAGTAAACATCACGCCCAGCCGGGTTTTCCAACTGGCCTGAGCCAGTGGCACGGCAGAAATATGGTGATGTGCGCAGCCACAGCTTTCATGGTGCGTGTGGTTGTGCATTATATGTGCTGCTCCAGGAACTGGCTGAATACGCCTAATGGTGAGTTTGCGGGGTTGCAGGCTTTTCAGTGCCTGGAAAATTACCCACAGACCAAACAGGCCAATAAACACCGCGCTGATTTTCTCAATATACCAGCGGCTCTGGCTCAGTGAGCCAGACGCCAGGTTAAACCCTACCGCCAGAATAAACACAAACAGAATCGCGCTGACGCCCTGAAGCAGGCTGCCAACAAACGGGACAATCCGCGTGATTGCTGTGTTTTCCTGGTGGGTGGTAATCCAGGTGGTGACGATAAATTTGCCATGCCCCGGGCCAATGGCGTGCAGCACTCCGTACATAAACGAACCCACCAGGAGCCACATCCCGCCTGAATACTGGTGGTTATTCAGTTGCAGCAAGTACATCACCAGGTAGCGGTGAAGCGAGATTTGCACAGCCAGGCACCATTGCAAAAATGCGCCCCAGTGAGCGTGCAGTAAAATCGCCGCAGTAAGCACTGCCAACGCCAGTAAGGGGAGCGCGGTATAGCGGGTGGCGCGGGAAAGTGAGTGTGTCACCATAACTGTTCTCCGGTTTAGTGCAGAGAGTATGGCGTAATAACGTGTTGGCAGGCAGTTTTTTGTCGCCAGCCTCAGTAAATCATAACGTTGCCTGAGGCTGGTGTTGTATCAACATTGTTGGGCGGCAGACAGGCGTCCATCACTGACCTGTAAAACCTGGTCAAAGTTAGCCAGCGCTGAGTTGTCATGGGTGGCAATCAGCAGTGTTTTGTCACTATTCAGTAAGGTGCTGAACATCAGCTCAGCAGATGTAGCATCAAGATTGGCGGTGGGTTCATCCAGCAGCAGAATGGGTTTCGCAGATAACAGTGCACGGCATACCATCAGGCGCTGTAACTGCCCCGAGGAAAATAAGGTGTTACTTGATGACATGCGAGTGGCTAAACCGCAGGGCAGGGCATCAATTACAGCCAGTAACCCCAGTTGTTCGAGCAGTGTCCGGCAGGTGCTTTCATCGGCCTGGTTACCGCTGTACCAGACAAGGTTCTCATAGAGTGTGCCTTCGAAAATCAGGGGCTCCTGAGGCAGATAGTACATGTTGGCATACAGCGTATTTAACGCGGCGGTGTCCACCGGGATGTTATCCAGGTAAAACGTACCGCGTTGAGTGGGATACAAACCGGCCATAACTTTCAGAAGTGTGCTTTTACCGCTACCGGATACCCCGGTAAGTGCTACCTTATCGCCTTTGTTGACCGCCAGTGTCACATTATCTAAAACCGATTGCCGGGCATCGTAGCCAAAAGCAAGGTTATGTATTTGGAACCCGGTGGTGAAGCTGGCTGGTATGGCAGTATCGTTTATCTCCTGATAATTGAGCATGTCTTTGATGCGCTCATCCGCTACTTTTTGCAGTTTCAACGCCACACACGCCTGATAAAATTGTGAGACGTTATCTAACGCTATTTTGCGAAAGAAATAGAATGCAATTACTGTGGTGTAAGCCAGACCCAGATTATTGATACTGTAAAAGGCTATCCACAGGAACAGTACGGTATCAATATTACCCAGAATAGAGAAACAGGTGGTCTGGCGTAAATCGACCAGGCTCAGCTTCTCAAAATACCCCAATGTGTAGCGATGTATATCGTTATAGCGCTCCACCATTTTTTCCCGCAGGTCTCCTGCGCGGATAGCCAGCACACCTTTAATTGCCTCCAGCGTGAATGACTCCATAATGGCACCGCTTTCTTCAAGCTGCTGGGTCAGGTTCTTTTTTATATGGGCGAAGTAATAACTGGCAATGCCATAAATGAACATGGTGGCCAGGGAGAACAACATCAGCCAAATATGGAGCACAGCCATGATCGCCAGAGTGACAACAGCAATAAATAATGCACAGTATTTGCCATTCAGTGTTTGTTCACGCTGTAATATCGTGCTGTTAATTGATGAAAAACGTTGCCTGATATCTCCCAGTGGGCGTTTTTCAAAGTAGTCGGTGTTTTTTTTGAATAGCTTGCCAAAAATATAAGGGCTGTATTTTTGTGCGGCGTTTAACGCAGCGTAAAGCCCCCAACGGCCAAGAGAGTATTGTAGCAGTGAGACAAAGCCAAACAGCGCCAAAATGCCCAGAAATACGCTGTTACCACCCTGTTGTTCTATCAGAGTATGGTTGCCTGCCACAGAAGCGAATAATATGGGTAGTACAAAACCAAATAATGCCAGAACAACACCACCACCACACCGCTTTACCATGCCAGGAAATTTCAGCGTGCCCAGCCAGCTTTGTGAGGGAGCGATAGCACCAGTGGTTACCGTGTTGTGGTATACGCATTCTTCCAGAATCACTGCATAGCCGGTGGCAGAGGCTGCGAGCTCTTCTCCGGATAACATAAAGCAACCTGTTGCCGGGTTAAGCACCTGGAAATATTTCCCGTGTCGGCTGTAGACGTAGACATAATGGTTGCCACCATAATGCAAAATACAGGGAACCGGGAGCTTATTGATATCTTGCACATTAAAAGTGACCGGCCACGCAGTATGCCCATAATCACCAAGAATATGCACCAGTGTGGCCAGTGAGGCTCCTGCCTGTGAAACTGGCCAGCGCTCGCGTAACCCGGCCAGTGAAGTGGTTGTTCCCAGAGTATTTAATAACATGGTGATGCAGGCCAGGCCGCATTCAGCAATTTCTCCCTGAAATACCATTTCAGGGGCGTGCAGCTTATTTTTCTTCATAGATTTGTCCTGGCAATTAAGAATGGAAATAGAAAAATGAGGTGTAATGCCAGAGCAGCCATTCGTGGCTGTATTTCTGTATGGCATGTTCAATAATGGCGGGCAGTTTTCCGTGAAGTTCGCGGTATGCCGTGTAATCCAGAATATCCACGTCCAGCTCATTTTGGCCGTTGATAAACAGGCAATAAAACAGCACCGGGTTTTTCACGACCCGGCTGAAAGTCGCAAGGCCTGTGTGGATGGCGGCTGTTTTGCCAAATAACGTCATGGTCTGGGTGTTCATCGTGCGCCCTGCCAGGCGAGTGGTGCATTCTGGTAAGGCATCGGGGAAAATGACCAGGCTGGTTTGTTGATCGAGCAACCTCTCGACCAGACTGGCCAGCGTGGTTCCGTTATCACCCTGTAATTTGCCTGGGTCAAATTGCTCCAGAGCCAGGCCAAAAGTGTTGTTTTGCTGAGTGTGGACAGATGAGCCAATATCATCATGGACTGACACCACCGTAATGGGTTTCCCGGTGACAAAACCGGGTAGCGCCCCGGCCAGCACATCTGACACTGTGTGCATCGGTGCAAAAATAGGGAGGCAGGGCAACGCCTGTCCATCAATAAACTGGCGAATTTTGCTGGCACATTGGGTCAGTTGCTTCATTAATGCCGGGTTGCCATAGACCAGGCTGTTGCGCAGTACTTTCTGGCGAATTATGCAATCGCGGTAGCGGGTGGGGTTCGCCCGCCCCAAAATATGGCGATGCGTTTGCTCAAACCCCCGATGGCAGGGCCCCCTGGCGGCCAACATGGCTGGCATAAAACGGGCAAACCGGATAATTACACGGTAATCCAGGTGGGAAAACAGCCACTTTCGCCAGTCTGCCTTCCGTTTAACAGAAGCCCACAGGCGCGTGGTGGTGTGCCGGGTTGTACTGGCAGCCAACATGAGCCAGCGCTCAAATAAGGTCACTTTATTTCTCTCTTTTTCATTCCATTGACCAGGCTGGCCTGATGCCACTGGCGGAGGGTGGCATCAATGCCCCGTATACCCCAGGACAGAACCAGCCTGTACTCCCGCGTAGTCTTCCACCGGGATAACCGCATTGTGCTGAATATCATTCTGCAACTTCAGGCGCTCATACCGCCATCCAGCACCAGCGTTTGCCCAGTCATATACTTACTGTCATCGCTAATCATGAAGCGGGCTACGCGGGCGACTTCTTCCGCAGAGCCAGCCCGGCGCAAAGGAATACCGGCGAGCAGTTGTTTCATCGCTTGTGGGGGAAGGGCGCGGGTCATCTCGCTGTCAATGACACCGGGAGCCAGGCAATTTACCCTAATCCCAAAACGAGCGACTTCCAGCGCCAGAGATTTTGCCAGACCGACCAGTGCGGCTTTACTGGCACCATAGGCACTTTGCCCTATATTGCCTTTGAGGCCACTGACAGAAGACATCAGCAGGATGGCTCCCTGCCTTTCAGCCATCATTGCGGGGATCAGGTGCCGGTTCCAGTAGAAAATGGCATTCAGGTTGGTTTCCATTACCTGGCGCCATTGCTCACCTGACTGGCGGATATGCAGGTTATCCATGGTTACCCCGGCGTTGTGAATAATGGCAGCAGGCGCACCATATTTTGCCAGTAATTCCGGAGCCAGAGCATCAACAGCAGGCTGATGGCTGCCATCACAGGCAACATACTTGACCCAGTGTTTTCCGGTTGGTGGATTACCCGGTGGATTGCCCCGGCGGGATGTCGCGATAACCGGGGCACAGGACAACATTTCTGTGACCAGTGCATGCCCAATCCCCCGGTTGCCGCCGGTAATTAACACCCATGAACTGGACATATTACGCAGCACCTCCGGTATTTGGAGCATCTGCGACCAGTTGGCACAGCGTTGCCAGTGACATATCCGGTGATGCAGCAATGGTGTCTATATTGATATTTTTCTTAAAGTCGCGTTTGGCAAGGACCATTAACTCCACATAATCCAGGCTATCGAGTTGCAATGCACCCAGTGTGGTTTCCGGTTGGATTTGCTCAATCTCCATATCTTTGGCATCAGCAATAGTGGCGCGTATAGCGGTATACAGTTGGGTTGTCATTTCCATGTTTATCAATTCCTTATGTGGATGTGGTGGCTTTCAGTGTGGTGCGTATTTGCATTGCCAGTTCACCTTGCTGAGTGGCGTGAAGCGTGTTCTGGATAACCCACCCAGATTGCGCAGAGCCCATGAGCAGCGGGTGGTCTGATATGAGTTGCAGGCCTGAGTGTAACGGTAATTCTCCCGTGTACAGCCGGGCAGGAAAGGTGATGTCCTGGTGTGTGTGCACGACCGTCGCAGTGCTGAATAAGCGGGTTAACGGTGCTGGCAGGTCCTGTGGAGTGTCAGTCAAAAAAGGGAAATGCCAGGGAGTGTGTAATTGCTGGCGAAACAACACACCGGCAAGAAATGCCCATGGCTGGCAAGATAAATCTTGTGGCCATTCATGCTGTAAGGCTGCCAGTTGCGATTGTGGTATTTCCTGGCGGAAAACCGGGGAAGGAGCAGCAACCTGGCAGGCAATGCCCAGGCGGCTCTGGAGACACTTTTCGCCGCTTTCCTGGTGAATCAGGAGCGCTTTCCCGTGCTCAGCCTCAATCTGATACAGCGCATCGCACAAAACAGGTGCCCGCAGCCGGGCCGAAAATTGCAGTAAAGCGTTCTGCAGGCCTGGTGCCGGAACACTTATACGCTGCTGCAAATCCAGTATGGCACGCATACCATGTACTAACAGCGCGGGCTGGCCTGCTTTTTGCGCAGCGGCCAGCTCAAAATGGATGGCGTTATAATCACCGGAAAAATGGGCCCAGCTTTGGTTTTGCTGGCGGGTAAAACAACAGGTGTTCATTATGCCCGCCCGATAATCAGCGCTGCGTTTGCACCACCGAAGCCAAAGCTCAGATTCAGTGTGTTGTCGACACGGCAGTACCGGTGGCCTTCCGGTATGTAATCCAGGTCGCATGCCGGGTCTGCGCGTTTCAGGTGTAGTGTTGCTGGCAGAACCTCATGTTGCAGCGCCTGCAGGCAGACAATGGTTTCAAAACTGCCAGCCGCAGCAATTAAATGCCCGCTGTAGGATTTGGTACTGGATACAGGGATCTGAGGTGCCTTGTCGCCAAACACCTGGTGAATGGATTCTGTTTCGTTCAGGTCATTGAGTGGTGTGGATGTGCCGTGGGCATTGATATAGCCGATATCATGTGGGCTAAGGCCTGACTGTGCTATTGCCTGTTGCATGGCTGCAATGCGTGCGCGTTTGTCCGGAGCGGGTGCGGTAAAGTCGAAAGCATCTGAATAGTTACCATAGCCTTTGATTTCCCCAAGAATCTGCGCCCCGCGCGCCAGTGCCGTTTCACGCTCTTCCAGGCACAATATGGCCGCACCTTCCGACAACACAAAACCGGATCTGTCCAGGCTGAATGGGCAACAGGCTTTAGTAATATCCTGCGTTTCATGTGTCAGTGCCTGCAGAATATCTATCATCCAGACAGAAGCATCAGAAAGCAGAGATTCACTGCCACCCGCCAGCATCATCGACATACGGCCAGTACGGATTTGTTCGAATGCATCACCAATGGCGATGGTGCCGGTGGCGCAGGCGGCGACAGGCGTGTTCTGGTAGCCACGTAACCCCCACAACATACTACAGGCGCTGGTTGCCACACTGGGCATGGCATGAAAACAACTGAATGCTGAACCCGCGCCCGCTTGCTGGTAGCCTGCATAGTTAGCGTAAGCATCGTCAATACCGGCCCAGCCACTACCAATGATCACCCCACAAGATAAAGGATCATGTGATTGTGCCAGTGGTTGTTCACCAAAAGCCATTGCCATGGCTTCCTGGGCTGCACTGACTGCCAGGCGGGCAAAACGCGGCAAGCGGCGGCGGATGGCGGAAGGGACGTTTTTTAATGCCGGTTCCTGGTCGACCAACCCAAAAAAAGCGGACTCAATGCCTGCGGTTTTTTTATCCACCAGCCGGTAACCGGTTTGGTAATTCATGATGGCTTCCCAGCTTGTGCTGGCTGATAGCCCCAATGGAGTCACCGCACCATAACCGGTGACTACAACGCGTTTTAATTCCGTTTTACTCATGATTCCTTTTCTCCAGTGGACTGGGTTTCTCCACCCCCAATGGCCTGCCACAGTTTCATGGATGCCGTGAGGTAGCTGTATTGACTTTCAATCAGTGATATTTGTTGGTTTAAAACGTTGTCCTGAGCATCGAGCAATACCTGCAATGCCACCTGACCGGCGTCGTACTGTGACTGGGTCAGTACCAGTAATTGCTGGCTGATAGCGAGCGTAGTGCGCTGGTTTTCGCGCTGAATATGGCTGGTTTCACGTTGTGCCAGAGCATCTTCAACCTCGACCAGGGCACTGAGAACCTGCTTACGGAAGCTTTCTTCTGCCTGTTTAACCTCCAGCTCTGACTGGGCAATGGTCAGTTGTACGGTACGCCACTGGAGGAATGGCAGGCTGGTAGTGAGGCTTTGTGCCAGGCTCTGGTTGCTGAACCACTGGCTGAATAGTGTGTGCCCGGCATTCAGACTGGCACCGAGAGTCAGCGAAGGGAAAAAGCTAAGCCGGGCGACATCGTTACCCGCCAGGGTTGCGCGTAAGCGCCACTCGGCAGCGCGCACGTCCGGGCGGCGGGCAATAACTTCGACTGGCAGAGCCAGGGGGACACCAATGTCCTGCCCGGTGTCCAGCGCGTCTATTTCCGGAGCCTGGTTCAGGTTGGGTTGGTTGTAGATAAGTGCCAGTGCATTACGGGCGTTTTCCAACTGTTCACCCAGCGTGCGTAACTGATGCCGTTGCGCCAATAGCGTTTGTTGGTTGGTTAAGCGGTCACGTTCACCTGCCACACCTGCCTGATATTTGGTTTCGACCAGTTGGCTGGTGCGTTCTGCGAGCTGTAACCGAGTATTGTGCAGGGTGATAAGTTGATTGAGCCGGGCAATATTCCAGTAGTGTTGTGCGGTGGTGCCAATCAGCATCAGTATGGTGTTTTGCAGGTCTTCAGCACTGGCTTCGCTGCTCCAGTGGCTTTGTTCCCGGGTTCGAGCCAGTTTGCCCCAGAGATCCAGTTCGTAACTCAGAGAAAAACCAGCACTGTAGCTCTCTACTGAAGGGGTGTTTGACCGCAATTGCCGACTGTTACTGGCGCTGGCAGATGCGCCGACATCAGGAGTCAGATTGGTATTAACCAGTTGTGTGCCAAGGCGGGACTGGCGCAGTTGTAAACCGGCAATCACCAGGTCACTGTTGTGTGTCAAAACCTGAGCAATCAGCCCGGAGAGTTGTGGGTCGCCAAAGGCATGCCACCAGTTTTCATTATTTTCAAGGTAACCTACACCCGTGTTACTGGCACGCCAGTTGGGTGGCAGAGAAATCTCTGCCGGAGCCGCGTTGTGCCTGAGCCAGGCTCCGCATCCACTCAGGGCCGGCAGCAGTAGCAGAAGTGTAATCAGTCTTAACATTATTGGTGCGCCAGTGCGGTAACCGGGTTCATGCGTGCTGCATTCCGGGCCGGGAAATAACCGAATCCCAGACCGACCAGTGCGGAAAAGGCGCAGGCCAGGATAACCGGTGTGAAGGTGAATACAAGGGTGAACTGAGTGGTCAGCAGGGAGAACAACACTCCCAGTAGCATGGCGCTGGCAATACCCGCTATCCCTCCCAGTAAACAGATGACCATCGCTTCAATCAGAAACTGGCGTTTGATGTCGCTGGGGCGAGCACCTACAGATAAGCGCAGGCCAATTTCATGAATCCTTTCCGTGACAGAAACCAGCATGATATTCATGACGCCAACACCACCAACCAGCAAAGAAATTGCAGAAATTGCAGTGGTCAGTAAGGTCATTGAGCGGGACACGTTTTTTACCATTTCTTCCAGACTGTCATTGGTAACAGTAAAAAAGTCCCGTTGCCCGTGGGCCTGCTCAAGGTGGTTTTCCAGCGTGGCCCGGGCCTGTTCAAGTGGCAGGCCGGCAGTGACACTGACCTGAATCGACTGGAAAGGGGTATCGCCCGTTAAGCGCTGCATAAAGGCTGTCCAGGGGATCCAGATACGCAATGAGGTGTTACCGCCAAAGCGTGATTCGACGTTGCGCACCACTCCGCTGATACGAAAAGGCACACCTGAAATATGGATAATTTGCCCGGTTGGATTGATTCCGTTGGTAAACAGCGCATCAGCCAGTCGTGATTCGATAACAGCAATTGCTTCGCTGGTGGTGACCTGGTGAGCGTAAAATGGTTGCCCTTCGATAAAAGTCTGGTTGTGCAGAAAATCATGACTGACACCGGTTATTGTGGCATCAGTATAGTGAGTAAACCGGCTGGCTGTAGCGCTGGTACTGACGACCGGAGATAGCCTTTCTATGAATGGCAGTGATTTCAGTGCCTCAAGATCAGCCCGGCTGAGTGCATTATCGAAATCGCGGTTTGATGTGGCCCAGCCCAGACCCGGGCGAATTTCAATGGCCTGGTGATCGAGCTGGCTGATATCCGCCATAATGCGCTGATGCGCACCTTCCCCGATAGCCACAGAAGCAATAACGGACGCAATTCCAATGATGATGCCAAGCATGGACAACAGCGCCCGGACTTTATGGCCTGTCAGGGCACGCCAGGCGGTTTGTACTGTATCGGCGAGACTGCGCCAAAAATGAGGTGGTTTGCATGCCATGGTGGTTGGCGGCAACGGAGCAGAGGGGCATGGGTTATCGCTGGCCGGGATGTCACTAATAATATGACCATCATGCAGGGTGATAACCCGGTGTGCCTGCGCGGCAATTTCCGGGTCATGTGTGACAACAATAATGGTATGACCCGCCTGATTCAGGGTATGGAGTAGTGCCATAACATCCTGGCCGGTGGTACTGTCCAGTGCTCCTGTAGGCTCGTCAGCCAGAATAATATCAGCGCCATTCATCAACGCCCGCGCGATACTGACTCGTTGTTGCTGCCCACCAGATAGCTGATTTGGGCGGAAAGCAAGGCGGTCGCCAAGGTTCAGTTCATTGAGCAGTTGAGCGGCCCGCAGGCTACGCTCAGAGGTTGCCATTCCAGTATAACTTGCCGGAATACAAACATTTTCCAGCGCATTTAAATAAGGCAGTAAGTGATAACGCTGAAAGACAAATCCAATATGGCTACCCCGAAAAGTGGACAGCGCTTCCGCAGAAAGTTGTTGTGTTGGCGTTCCGGCAATAATGCGCTCACCTGCACTGGGTGTGTCCAGGCAACCAATGATGTTCATTAATGTCGATTTCCCTGATCCGGAAGGGCCAACGATTGCAACAAACTCACCCCGGGTGATTTCCAGGGTAATGTTGTTGAGTGCGCACACCGTTTCCTGCCCGTTAGCAAACAGGTGTGAAACCCGGTTCAGGGAAATGTAAGGGGAATTAGTGTAGTGCATGTGTATTCTCACCCAGAATGACGGTTTCACCTGCATTCAACCCGGAAATAATTTCAACATATTCATGATTACTGATACCGGTGGTAACTAACCGCTCAGTAACCTGGCTGGCGTCTTTAACCTGTACCCAGTACTGGCTATTTTCGCTGCCAGGGCGCAGAACCGCCTGGAGTGGCAAGCGCAACACTTGTTTTACCTGCGCTGTGATAATAAAAATCTGGGCCGTCATGGCGGGTTTGAGTTGCCTGTCGGGGTTGGCAATATTGAAAACACCGTTGTAATAAACCGCAGAGGTATTCAAGGCTGAGCTATTCCCATTGCCGGTTTCTTTCAGCAAATCATCCGGCGCCTGTTGAATGGTGCCTAACTGGCTGTCGTAACGGTGTTCTGGTGCGGCAATGATATAGAACCATAGTGGCTGGCCTTGACGTACTTTCAGAATGTCTGCTTCTGAAATACGTGTATGGATACTCATGTTGTCCAGATTGGCGAGGATCATAATGGTGGGCGCAGACTGAGATGAGACAATGGTTTGCCCTTCCTGAGTCAGAATGCCGAGTACTTCACCATCGATCGGGGCTGTAATTTTGGTATAAGCGAGATTGGCCTCCGCGGTTTCTACCGATAAACGAGCCTGGTCAATCTGAATACTGTTCGCCTTAAGCTGGGCCTGATTGATGTCATACTGGAGCTGTGCGTTTTCCTGTTCACTGGGAATGGCTGCGCCATCTTTCGCCATCTTGTTCTGGCGGTTTAACTCACGTAATGCCTGGTCAACATTTAATTGAGCTATTCCCCTTTGGATGAGCGCATTTTCCAGCTCAGCACGGGCACGGTTGACTTCGTTTTGTTGTAGTGTTGGGTCTATTTCAGCCAGTAATTGCCCACGAGTGACTTTTTCCCCTTCTTTAACATGTAACTTATGTAACTGACCATTTACCTGAGCACCGACACTGACTTGTTCTGAGGGCTTAAGTACCCCGGTGGCTAATACATGACTTTCAATATCACCATAATCAACAATGCCCGTTTGCTGTATATAGGCTTTCTGGCTGGTGGAGGAAAAATAGAGTAGCAGAAAAAATAGTAGTGTAATTACCATCAAAGCAAACAGGTGTTTTTTATTAAAAAATAAATAAAATGTTTTTTTCATGGCTGAACTATTGGCATGTTTATATACCCTCCGTTATTTTTCAATAATCCCGATAAATAACGGAGGGAATGACTTAATTACTTCTCGTCACAACGTTTCGCGGTGCCGTCTTTATTGGTTGCTTCGCGGTACCAGCCATTCGAGCCAGGCGCTGCCGCACTTTGGCGCCAGTAGCACAGACCATACGGGCCTTCTTTCCAGCGTACTCCATTGTTGTCAAACCAGATGTTGCTGCCGCCATTGATTTTTTCTGCTGCCTGCATATCCAGGACAGTCGCGAATGCCATTGCGTGACTCATGAATACCTCTTTTAAAATAGAAAATATTAACGATAAAGTGTGAGCTCATTTTTTTTGAAACCCAGTTACTGAGTTTTATGGAGTAACGAACAGATTTCCATAATATTATTAAGTAACGTGGTTTCTTACGCTAAATGAGATGAACTTACCCATCATAGTTAAATGATGCTATGAAAGGACTCCATTGTATGGATGAACCTGTGTAGCATTAAAGGGTAACTTCGCGGCGGAGTTTATAATCTTTTTTATATGGTGATCAATTAGTATTTATAGTAATGATGAATATTAGGATTTTTTAAATAAGGATAGGATTATTTTTTGGTTGGGGAGTGAAGGATTTTATTTTATTGTCAACGGATGTATTATTTTTTCAGTGAAAATAGCCAGAGTGAAGAAGTAATTTTACACTCTGGCTCTGGTATTTACTCTGTTGCCTGTAGTACGGCCTGCCAGGTTTTAAAACCGCCACTCAGATTACGGGCGCGGAAACCTTGTGCGGTGAGAATGCGATACGCAACATGGCCGCGCAACCCGCTTTGGCAGCCAATCAGGATCTCTTTGTCTTTCGGCAGCCTGCCCAGATTTTCCCGTAATGTATCCAGCGGGATCGATAATGCATTAGGGTACTCACCAAACTGCGTCAGTTCGCCGGGGTTACGGATATCCAGCAGGCACTGGGTTGCCGGGTCAAGCTGTTGAATGTCACTGGCATGGCAAATCGCAGTGTCACCGAACAGCACGTTAGTTGCTACCATACCGGCCTGGTTTACTACATCGCGCGCACTGTTAAAGGGTGGGGCATAGGTCAGTTCCAGGTGTTCAAGGTCGGCTACTTTCATGCCTGCCCGCTGGGCGACAGCCAGCACATCAATGCGTTTATCTACCCCGTTTTGCCCACTGGCCTGAGCACCGAGGATCGTACCATTTTGCGGATCAAACAGTAGTTTAAGGCTGATCATTGCAGCACCTGGGTAGTAACTGGCGTGATCTGCACTGTGGACGTACACCTTTTCATAACGGCGGCCGCGTGCAGCCAGTTGTTTCTCATTCGCGCCACAACTGCCAATACTTAGCGAGAAGACTTTGCAGATGGCGGTTCCCTGGCTGCCGCGATAAGTGCTTCCCCGGTTCATTAGCATGTTGTCTGCAGCGATGCGCCCCTGGCGGTTTGCCGGGCCTGCCAGCGGAATTAATGTGGGAGACTGGAGCACCAGATCCTGGGTTTCGACGGCATCGCCCACGGCATAGATACCTGGCACCGAAGTCTGCATTTGCGCATTAACCCGGATACCGCCACGCTCACCTGTGGCAATCCCTGCGTCTGCTGCCAGGCGGCTTTCCGGCTTCACGCCAATCGCCAGCAACACCATACCGGTGCGTAATTTTTCCCCGGAGGAAAGCTCAACGCTTAACCCGGCGACATCCCGCGTAACCTGCTTCAGTGCGGTTTTCAGACGCAGGTCAACACCGTGGTTACGTATTTCCTGGTGAAGTGCTGAGGCCATTTCCGGGTCTACCGGGGCCATCACCTGGTTGCCCATTTCCAGTAGTGTTAAGCTCATGCCACGTTCAGTCAGTGCTTCCATCACTTCTAACCCAATAAAACCACCACCCACCAGTGTGGCATGTGAAACATCGTGTTGTTTTATCCAGGCGATAATGGCGTCCATATCATTGATACTGCGCAGGGAAAAAACACCGGTTTCGTTCAGCCCTGGTAACGGCGGCACAATTGGAGCAGCGCCTGTGCTGAGCAATAAGCGATCCCAGGTTTCGGTGTAATTTTCGCCTGTTGTGAGGTTCTTCACGGTGACGGATTTCTGTTCCGGATCAATAGCGAGCACTTCATGGCGCACGCGCACATCAATATTGAACCTGGTTTTGAAATCTTGCGGTGTTTTCAGGACAAGCGACTGGCGCTCGGGAATGACACCGCCAATGTGGTAGGGCAGGCCGCAGTTGGCGAACGAAACATATTCGCCACGCTCCAGTACGATAATTTCTGCATCTTCACTCAGGCGCCTGGCCCTTGCCGCAGCCGAAGCACCACCGGCAACACCACCAACGATTACAATTTTCATCATATCCTCTCTTAAAGCCTGCTCAGGCAGGCCGGTGTTTGCCCGTGTTCTGCCGGGCAATGCGCCTGTCACTCATCGAAAATCAGGGTAATCGGTGAGGTTAAGCCTGGTGCGAGTGACCAGAAAAAAGCGTGACAGCGCCTGAAATACTACACTATACTTAATTATATTATATAAAATCATATATTGTTGGATGTCAATGATGCCAGAACATGATCAGCAAGATTTTTATGACGCAATGAAACTTGCCGCTCAGGGCGCGGCAGATGTTCTGCGCGGTTTATCGAACAGCGACCGGCTGCTGTTGATGTGCCAGTTAAGCCAGGGTGAAGCCAGTGTGGCGCAACTGGAAGAGGCCGTGGGGATTCACCAGCCTACGCTTTCTCAGCAATTGGGGGTTATGCGCCGCCTGAAACTGGTAGAA
This sequence comes from Mangrovibacter sp. MFB070, assembly GCF_000705335.1. Taxonomy (NCBI): domain Bacteria; kingdom Pseudomonadati; phylum Pseudomonadota; class Gammaproteobacteria; order Enterobacterales; family Enterobacteriaceae; genus Mangrovibacter; species Mangrovibacter sp. MFB070. The sequence goes on along the minus strand of NZ_JJMI01000005.1, from coordinate 82,896 downwards.
ACCCGCAGAGAAGGGAAACAAATTTTTTATCGTATTGAAGATAAGCGTGTTTTAACACTACTTACTACGCTGTATGACCTGTATTGCCCCGTCCAGCAAGATGGGGAATGAGGAGCAAGAGATGACAATTAATTTTGCGCAGTTTACGCCAGTTGCCAGTTTCAGTGGTGGGTTGCTGATTGGCCTGGCGGCGATTGTGTTGATCCTGTTTTGTGGGCGTATTGCTGGCATCAGCGGCATTCTTGGTGGCATGTTGCAGCGAGAAACGCGTGTTGAAGGCTGGCGAATTGCATTCCTGCTGGGGTTAATTGGCGCGCCGGTGCTGTACCTGAGCTTTTTCCCCCGTCCGGATATCAGCCTGTCAGCCTCCACACCGCTTATTCTTATCGCCGGGTTACTGGTGGGCGTGGGGACCCGGTTAGGTTCAGGCTGCACCAGCGGCCATGGGGTTTGTGGGTTATCGCGTTTTTCACCACGTTCACTGGCTGCAACACTCACGTTTATGGCGGTGGGTTTTGCCACGGCAACATTACTGGGCTGGTTACGGGGGTAAGGGAGATGCGGATTATCGTTTCGTTTATTGCAGGCCTGGTATTTGGCCTGGGGCTGCTGGTCAGTGGTATGGCAAACCCGGCAAAAGTTCTGGGGTTTCTCGACCTGGCTCACCCATGGGACCCTTCGCTGGCTCTGGTAATGGCCGGGGCCATTGCCGTTGGGGTTGTGGGCTTTAGCATGGCAAAACGGCGCAAAACTGCGATTTGCGGTGGGCCGGTTTCGTTACCCACCCGCCGCACGCTGGATAAAGACCTGTTTCTCGGCGCGGCAATTTTTGGCCTGGGCTGGGGGCTTGCCGGGATTTGCCCGGGGCCGGCACTGGTTCTGGTTGGAGCCGGTTATATCAAAGGGGTGTTGTTTGCCCTGGCGATGCTGGTGGGGATGTGGCTGGCTGGCATCATGAGGCCTGCAGGGCATTAACACTCATTTTCCGGGGTGCTTATTCGGTTTTCTGAAATAGCCGGATAAGCACCGCTACTGTCCAACTGACCATCAGTGTTCCGGCCAGGCCTTCAGCGGCACCTGTCAGGCGGAAATCCATTGGTAGCAGCACATCACCGTACCCGACGGTGGCATAGCTGGTCAGGGAAAAGTACATGGCGGTTTCAAAATTAGGCAGCGCGTGTTCAACAGTATAAAAAATAGCAAATATCCCGGCTTCCAGGCTGTGGATGAATAACACGGAAACCAGTACCAGAAACAACCGTAACAGTTCGCGGGGAGTATGTTTTTTATCACCGGGTTTGACGCGCAGTATCATAAGCGTCCAGATAGAATGCATCAGCATTAGAACCGCGATAAGCACTACCAGATAATAGAATTGTTTGATCATACCAGAGCCTGAATAGGGTTAAGTCACGCCCTTCCCACCAGGGAAAAGCACCCGGTTTTTTTCGTATCAGTTATTTGCCGCCACTGCTCAATAACAAGGTATAGCACCGTGTTGCATTTCTTTCTTCTTTATATTTATGCCATTGTACAGGTTACAGGCCGTTGCTCCGGGAGGCGCAGATGGCAGTAACCAGCCTGGAAAAATGTACTCCTTAGAAAATATATGTGACTGGCTTATTTGCATTTTTTGTTCTTAATCAATTGGTTAATTTGTGTCTTATGATGTTGCTGTTTGGTGTGCTCCCTGAATCAGGCGAGCCTGGTATGAATGGCCGTGCGCAAAAATACACATATCTCAGCTGGGTTATTTAATGTGTGATTTTTGCTATGAATTATTACTAAGCATATCGCACCAGTATTTATTGAATAATGAAAAAATATAACAATTATCATGATGCCTATTCATATGATTTTTGGGTGTATTAATTTGGTTAATAAGGCTTATTAATATTTATCGTTTTTGGGTTAAAAAGTGCTCGTGATAAATTTTAGGATAATTCTTCGAGAAAGGTCTTAATACATTCTATGTTGCTAAATTTATTTGATGATGGTTCACTGGCGGCCCATGGGGTGAAAACGCTGCTACAGGAACTTACCCAGAATATTCAGCTGTGCACTACTCCGGTATTTGTTTGTAGTGTGGGGATGTCTTACTCAGAAAAAACCCACCAGACAATCAGTTATATTAATGATAACCCGTCCATGCTGGTTATTATGGTAAGCGCGACTGACATGGGGGTATTTCGTTGCAAAGAATACCTGGAATTATTGGGTAACCGGTTGATTTGTATCGACAGTACCTGGTCGGTGGAGCTGATTCGCAGCAAGCTATCTGGCGTGGTTAACGCCTTACCTTCTCTGGCAATAGCCGGCAGCCAGGCGATTAAGGGCAAGAGCAGTGCGCGGCATGAATCGGCTATGGGGTTGTTGAGCCCAACAGAAAATACCGTACTGAAACTGATGCTGAAAGGGTATGACCACCAGTTGATTGGCCGTGTACTGGGTATTTGCAATAAAACAGTCAGCCGCCATAAACGCAGTCTGATGAATAAACTGGGCGTTGATACGCTGGCCGGATTACATGTTTATTTTTGTATGGAAAGTATTTTAACCGGGAATGTAGCCAAAACGACGCTGCCTGTTACTGAAGATACTCAGCTGCATGAAGTATTTCTGATGTAAGTCTGTGTAATAGGGAATATCGGGCCTAAAATGATGTTGGATACGTGACGAACTGATGCCAGCGGGAGAACCAGGATGTTGCAAAGTAACCTTGCGAAAGTCATTAAATATGACGTCAATTTATTAGTCACATTATATTTTTTGCTGAAAACCCGGCAGGTAAGCAAAGCGGCTACACAGTTATTTATTGGGCAGTCTGCCGTAAGCCATCAACTGGCTCGCTTAAGGGAAGTATTTGATGACCCGCTGCTGGTGCGTTCTGCCCATGGCATGATGATGACGCCGTTCGCTCAACGCCTGTATCCGACGCTGGAAATCATGGTGGCCGACCTGGAAGGGATTTTTGATAAAAACCAGCCCAATACCGAGCCACAGCCAATGAAAGAGACTTACCGGATTTGTGTGCCGGATGATGTCTATATCGATGAAGTCTCGTTACTGTTTTATGATTTTGCCCATAAAGAAGGCCTGGAAGGCAAGGTTACTTTTGAAGTCTTCACGCGTTATGACCAGTGTATTCAGGATCTCAACGACGGAAAAATTGATTTCTTCTTTGGGCAGTGCAATAGCTTATCTAATAATGTTTGTGTGAGTGAACTGGTGGAACTGGAACACTTTTTCACTGTGCGCCGCGGGCACCCGCTGGCCGGGCGGCGCGTGACTTTGCGTGATATTGCCCGTTACCCGTGGATTGAGCTGATGTTCCGCGAGCAACTGGACCTGGTGATTCGCCAGTGTTGGGGGGAAACCATTAAACATATGCGTTGCACCCTGAAAACCTCTTCGGCCAGTGCCGCGCTGGCTCTGATCAATCATTCCGATTCTGTGTGCGTGTTTTCCGGTGATGTCATTGAACGCCGCGGGCTGGAGAAACTGCGCCTGGCGGAACCTGCCCTGAAAACCACAGCTTTCCTTTACTGGCACAAAGTCGTGGACAACGACGGTTTTCACCGCCATATCCGCGAGGGTTTGTTACGCCGTTATGTGCGGGAAAGTGTGTTTGTGCAGTGAATGAATTCCCCTGTGCGCGGTGTGTGGGGGCTGTGTGGCCAGTGAGCTGTCATTATTTCCAGCGTGGTTATTTACACCATTTTCTTAATGATACTTACCCCTTCGTGATGTGCTGAGGCTCTGCCAGGGTTTTTCTGCCAGCAACTATTCATCGGGCTTTGTAGTATCTGCTTCCTACTTTTCACTTCGTTAGCGTTATTACACGCCCAGGTTTTGCGTACTGGGTTCCAAATAAAAACAGTGTGTTAACCTGCCGGGTAAAATCCCTTGCGGTGCTGTGTGCTCAACGGTATCTTTGCCCGGCACCTGCAAAATCAGGTGCCGGGATTGACCTCCTGATATTCCTCATCGGCGACACATGACGCGCGTTGCGTCTCCTGTGTGTCGTGCGCACGGCTACACCTCAATGGCGGGCCGGGCGGGGGCATCGCAAGATGCGCCGGTGTCGATGAGGCCGGTAAGGTCAACTCCGCCCGGTTCTGCCACCAGTGAAATTGACCTTTCCAGTGGCAGCGGTATCAATACAACTCATCGAGGATGCCTTTATGGCTACGACCACTACCCAGCCTCACCCGTTATTTGCCATTCCCCTGAGTTCCATAACTGATTTTACCGAGCTGGCGAGCTACTGTGAAAATATTGCCGATGCTTTGCCTGAAACAAACGACACCACGTTAAAAATGGCACTGTGTGGGCGTCTTAATACTTGCCTTGCAGTGTTACAGCCTGCGCTGCTGGATCCGGTGCCGGAACATCTTGTGGAAAGCCTGACAGTGGACACTCTCCCGGCGGTTTCTCCACAATTAGCACCAGACTGTACTGCGCTCTGCAGCTACGGCATGGCGCTGGCACAAACGCTGATGCAGCAAGGGCTTCCCCCGGAAACGGAGCAGCAACTAACGGGGTTGCTGTCGGAGTTAATTAATTACTTTGCCGCAGAAATGAAAGCGCCACGCTGGCTGCGTACTGAACAAGGTGTGGTGGATATTGAACCGGCTGTTTACTGGCAGAGTGGTGTGCTGGCGTAACAGCAAAAAATAACAACCCGCCTTTGTTGTAGGGCGGGTTTATTCATTTTAGCTAGTTAGTTGAGTTAAAAATGTTCTGTAATCAGCATGAGTGCGGCAGGTTGCGAGTGCTCAGGTTCAAAAGACTGCAATGGGTTAATGCGATACCATGGCAATAATTATAGTGTGATATATTTTGTTGAGTTATGCAGCACTAAGCCCATTTTGAGGAGTTGGCGTGACAGATTATGATGCTTTCCCTGAGCAAAGGCAGGCCCGGATTCAGGAAATACTGGCAAAAACAGGCCGGGTAATTGGAACAGACCTGGCCCGCGACATGGGGGTATCAGAGCATACTATTCGCAGAGACTTGCAGCAGATGGCGAGAAAGGGCCTGTGCAAAAAGGTTTATGGCGGAGCGATAAGTGAATTTAAGCAATCTGCTATCTTTGATGTTCGGGCGGCTGATAACGTTGAAGAAAAATCGTGTCTGGCCCGTAAATGCGCGCAGCTCATTAGAGAAAATACCTGCATCTTCCTCGATGCCGGCTCCACATATCTGGCTATGGTGGAATACATTCCAGAAGATATGGAAATCACTATCGTAACGAATTCCCCTCAAATAGCTGCAGCATTAAGTAGCCGCGCCAAAGGTGAATTGATATTACTCGGGGGGAAGGTTAATCACCTGACTGGCAGTACACTGGGTTCTGATACGGTAAATCAGGTTCGGGAAATGCTCTTCGACCAAACGTTTATTGGGGTTTGTGGCCTGGATTATCAAGTTGGCCTGAGCGCGGTCTACTACGAAGATGCTTGTTTCAAAAAGGAAATACTGAGCCAAAGTAATGAAGTTGTCGCTGCGGTAACACAAGATAAAATGTCGAAGGTCGCCCGCTACAAGGTTGCACAGTGCGATGATATAGACATCATCATTGTGAGCCAGGATACGAATGTCAGTGGTTTTGAAAACCTGAATATGCACATTGAACGAGCGTCTTAACGGGTAAAATCACAGGGAAACGGAGCAACCTCCATTTCCCTGCATTGTGTTCAGGATTGCAGTCTCAGGATCCGTATGATCGTTTCCTGAACGGCATTTTCGTCATTTGTCCCGGTAACAAATTGTGCAGCGGCTTTGGTCTCTTCGAACGCGTTTTGCATTGCAAAGCTATATTCAGCTTCAGCTAAAAGCTCCAGGTCGTTATAACCATCGCCAAATGCCATAGTTTCAGCACGAGTGGCATTAAGGATCTCTTGCAGCCTTTTCACTGTAGTGCCTTTATGTACGCCGTAATCAGCAATATCAATCCAGGACGCCTCTGAAACAACAATGTAGACATCTTTCTCAAAGGGAGTCAAAAAAGGGCGAGTTTGCGCACATGTTCCTGCTTCATCGTAAACAGTGATTTTAACAAAATCGCTGGTCACTGAGCTTAAGTTATCCGTCTGGATCATTGTGGTATAAGACTTACGTACTTTTTCTTTCAGGTGCTGTGGGGTATCAGACCGGATCACCGCCCCTTCATTGGTGCAGGCAATAATGACATGGTGGGGGTTCGCCGCTTCAAGCGTTTTGATAATACTCAGTCCTGTCTCATTACGGATTAAGGACTGATAAAGATATTCACCGTTAAACTTAATACGTGTTGCGCTATCCCCAACAATCCATAAATCTTTACTGTACTCGCCAAACAGTTCTTCCACTCTTTCACACTGTTTGCCAGTACAGGCAGCAAAGTGTACTTTTTTCTCTGCCATCAGAGCCCGGACACTGGCAAATCGTTCTCTGTCATAATCCCCCTGGCTGTTCAGGAATGTTCCATCCAAATCTGTGATGATCAGTTTAATCATTTCTCCACCTGAATCGTTAAGTTTGCACCCACTCCTGATCGCTCCACACATGGTTTACCCTCTCGATTTCTCATTTGGAAGCTTCCATTACTGGCAACCAGGTATCTGTTGTACGCTAACAGCTTATGCTCGTTTATGAAATATTGTGATTGTTTGTGTTAGTTTTGTCTGTGCTTTGTGGTTGCCTTCTCTGACATCGGGCATGGGTTGCCAGCATTTCTCACAGCAGCACATGAATATTCCCTGCATAAGTGATGACTTATGCAGGGAATATAAGATTATTTATTTAATAGCCATGAAAGCGAGTTTATACCTGGGGAGTTGCTCGCAGAATGTTTTTTATCGCATATGACAATATTGCTGCGCAGAGGATTAATGTAGTGATAAAAACAAAGCCATAGGTAATTGAGCTATGATGTGAAATATAGCCAATTATGGCAGGGCCAGCCAGAACACCAATATACCCGAGCGTTGTTACGGCAGGGACTGCAACCATTTGTGGCATGGTGGATTGTTTGCCAATTTGGGAAAACATAACCGGCACAATATTGGAGCACCCGGCACCAATTAAGGAATAACCAATTAAAATGAGGGTAAATTCAATGCTGTGGATCACTAAGATAAAACCCAGGATTGCAATAGCAGTACCTGAAAGTACCACTTTGAATGCTCCCAGCTTTTCAATGACATAATCACCACTTAATCTTCCCGCTGTCATTGCTGCCGCGAATGCCGCAAACCCCAGACCACCCAGAGACTCAGAAATATTTATTTTTTCAACCAGATAAACTGCACTCCAGTCCAGTACGGTGCCTTCGGCCATAAAAATAATAAAGCAAATCAGGCCCAGGACCAGAACGATTCCTTTCGGGACAGCAAAAGCAGGCCCTTCCGCGGGGTTGGCATAGGGTAGTAGCTTGTGAACACTTATCATCAGTAAGAGAAAAACGACCACGCACATGATAATTGTCGAGGCGATGGCAGTTAAACCTAAATGTAACAAGCCTGTCATTGCGCCAGCTCCTGCAATACCACCAACACTGTACATGCCATGAAACCCGGACATTAATGATTTATCCGCTGATTTCTCAACCAGAATGGCCTGGACATTCATTGCGCAGTCAGTGATTCCAATGCTGATGCCAAAAATCAGTAACCCTGCTCCCAGTAGTAAAGGGGAGGAAAGAAAAGACAAAAAGGGGACAGAAATAATAATAACCAGCACTGCTGCAGTAATCACTTTTCTGCAACCATATCTGGATGTTAGCGCACCTGTAACAGGCATCGCGATCATCGCACCTAACCCGAGGCATAATAATAATGTCCCCAGTGAAGCATCATTAATATTAGTGTTACTTTTTGCATAAGGCACAAGAACAGCCCAGGTTGCAGTAACCAAACCAGCAATAAAGAATATAATTCGTGTAGATATTTTTTCGTTCATTTTCTCTATTCCAGATGGTGTCATCATGAATTAAGAATATTCAATACCTGCTCATGGAGTTGCTCATTTGCACTCACTACAATCGCACCACCATTTTCAGCCCGTCTGCCATCAATAGTTGTAATGACACCTCCGGCGTTTTCTATAATTGGTATAAATGCAACGATGTCGTATGGTTGCAGAGAGTATTCTACGCAGATATCAATATGGCCGGCAGCCAGCATTGCCATTGCGTAGCACTCACCACCATAACGGGTCATGAGTACCTGATTCTGTAATAAGTCGAATTTATTATTATGATAAAGTTTGACCGATTCGGGCGAAGTGGTATGCAGAATGGCCTGGTGAAGCTCTGCGTCCTGCCTTGTTTTCATTATTGAAGTGCCAAACCGTCCTGAAAACCATGAGCATTTGCCATCAGACCAGAAGCGGTCTCCGGTATAAGGCTGGCTCATCATTCCCATTACTGCTTCACCATTTTCCAGCAACCCAACCAGACATCCCCATACAGGCAGGCCACACAGGAATGGGCGGGTACCATCAATCGGGTCTATGACCCACTTGTACGTACTGCTCCCTGTATCGCCGAATTCTTCACCCATAATGGCATGTTCCGGAAAACGTTCGGAAATCATTCTCCTGATGATTATTTCAGTTTCCCGGTCAATGTTTGTCACCGGATCGAACCTGAAACCTTCTTTAGGTTTGGTACTGATATCAATACAGTGAGACTTAAGATAACTGCTTAAGATTCGCTGTTCAGCTATGTTCGCCAGTTCATGGAGAAAGTCTGATTCAGGTTTCTTTAGTGGCATTTCTCGCTCCTGTTGGGTAATTCTAAAGCTCGATTGTGTTAGTTTTTGCTGTGTTTGGCAATGTTTTAGTGCTCGTTTTGTGTTTGTTGTGCTCGGTATGGGCGGTTTTTCAATGGCAGGTATGTTTATGTCGTATTCGGATACGACAAGAATGGGCAGGGTTACCTGGTTGTTCAGTAGTAATACTGGCCTGCTGGCAGGCTGAAAGAGAGGTGGCGTTTGTGGTCAGCGCTGGCAATTGCTGGGTGGGCTGTTTACGGCGAGTAATCGAACTAAGTTCGATGGAGAGCACGGTTTCAGAAAAGCAAAAACTCAGCGGCAGACTGGGTTCTTTGAATAGTGGTGCCGGGCTGGGGTTATTCAGGGATTCATGAGGCCAGTAGCTGCCTGGCCATCAAACGTTACTACTTAAGCTCGAGAATTGAACTCATCATTATTTGATTGAGATTAAACATAACTTTATAATAGAGAGTCACTTCACCCCCATTCGTTTTAGGGTTGCGCCATTTCTCGCTGTTCTGTTTTTCAAACTCTTTCAGCAACTCTTTTTGTTCCCCTGCCGACTTAGCATGGATAAAGGCGGTATAAATTTTGGTGGCATCATTCAGATTTGTCTGAAGTTCAGGTGAATTAAAATGCGCGGTTATTTCAGGAGGCTGATAACGCGACTCAGTGATACGTATATGTTGACTGTAATCGGCTGAAGGAGAGAATTCATTGTTATAATAATGCTTAAAGTCCTGAATGCGATAAATTTTGGTTTTGTAATTTTGTTCAGATGTAGATGACATCGATGCAGGGAATGGCTCTGTCGGGTTCAGATCCCAATAATGGTAGGCATTGTCAATAAAGAGCTCACTCCCCAGATCGTCGAACGGGCCAGTAACCGTTTGCCCGTCAATAGAAAGGGTGTGTACATCACTGCTTTCGCCGGTTGGCTGTACGCCTTTGGCCAGATATTTTTGTACCACATAAATATAACGCGTGTGGGTCGGGTTGATGATACCGCTATTACCGGAGCGAGGCCAGGCGCCAAATACGCTGAATTTGACAGTTTCACCATTCGCCAGTGTCAATGTATGTTGACCAGCGTCCAGTTTAATACTTTGTGATTCCTTTGCCGGAATCGTTATTTTTTGATCGTCGATCGAAATTGCTAATGTTTGCCCGGTTGGATTATCAATGAGAAATTCTTTATTTTCACCAAAACAGGCGGTCAATGCCATACAGGCACCCAGAAGAGTAATTCTTTTTAACACTTTCTTTCCTTAAACGTTAAATACGGGCTCATTGAATAACACCGGTTAAAGGTTAAATGATAGTTACAGGGTAGTGAAATGGAATTTAGCTACTTAATTTAGGGGGCGTTGAACAGCGCGCCTGCCGCGCTGGCCCCGAAGGGGTGAGCCGTTTACGGCGAATAATCGAACGGAGTTCGATGACGAGTTCGGCCTCAGAAAAGCAAAAAACCAGCCCGTAGGCTGGTTTCTTTAAATAGTGGTGCCCGGACTCGGAATCGAACCAAGGACACGGGGATTTTCAATCCCCTGCTCTACCGACTGAGCTATCCGGGCAACGGGGCGCATTAAACCGTAAAGGCCGCAAGGCGTCAACGCCTTTATCGCAAAAACACGGCAAATCTCATCTGATTGCCTGCTTTTTGTGCATGGTCAGACAAAAAGTGTCCGGTCAGGTGAGGGCACCAGCCTGGCGGCACTGTGCAAAGCGCAAAATATCCTGCGCCAGCCGGGCTGCGGTGTCCACATCTTCCTGGTGGCGTTTAACTAACAGCTTGCTCAGGCAGCCTTCCAGAACCAGTTCCATTTGGTCTGCCACCATTGCCGGGTCGTCAACGTCCAGGCGGTTGAGCAGAGTATGGGTATATTCCCAGGCGGCACGTTTTTGTTCCGTTGCCAGTTGGTGGATGGGGTCTTCTGCATCTGGCCAGAAACTACAGGCCGCAATAAACAGGCAGCCAGGGTAACGCTGTTGCGCCACACACTCGGTCAGTGTTTTATAACGAGCCAGCAGTTTTTGCTCGTCAGACAGCGTGTCATCCAACAGCAACTGGCGGCGGTGCGTTTCAATTTGCTGGCTGTGGTAACGCAGCGCATCGTAGATAAGGGCTTCCCGGTTGGGCCAAAAAAGTTGCAGTGACTCAACGGTTTTACCTGTTTCCCCGGCTACATGATCCAGTGTGACAGTTGCTAACCCTTCACGCTCCATCACCAGTAGCGCAGATTCCAGTACAGCTTCACGTTGCACGAAATAACCCTCCATCACTGTTCATTAGTGTCAATTGTTGTTGACCCAGGCAGTTTCTGCAAATGGCGAATGAACTCCGGAGCACCCATAAAGCCGGTGACCCGCAAGTTATCAAGGGGCTGGCCCTGCCCGTCAAAAAACAGAATGGTCGGTAGCCCCAGAACCTGGTGTGCAGCCAGCAATGCCTGGTTTTGTGGTGAATTGTCTGTGACATCCACCTTCAGCAGATGTACCTGTTTCAGTGCCTGTTGCACGCCGGGATCACTGAAGGTGTATTTTTCAAACTCTTTACAGGCAACGCACCAGTCGGCGTAGAGATCAACCATCACTGGCTGCCCAGGGTGCTGCTCAAGGTAGCGTTGCAGTTCGCTATTATCTTTTATTGGCTGAAATACCAGATGGCTTGCGGATGCAGACTGCGGCGCACCAAATACCCAATCCTGTAATGGCCGGGCACACACTAATGCAGCAGCTAATAACAGGATTTGCACTGCCCGTACCGCAGGGTGCTTAACTGCCAGCAGGGTAATAAAGCCCCAGGAGAAAAACGCCACACCTAATAACCCCCACAGGCGAGGCTCCCAGACACCGGGCAAAATGCGGGATACCAAAAAGACCGGCAGCGCCAGGATAACAAAGCCGAATGCAACTTTTACCTGTTCCATCCATGGGCCGCTTTTCGGTAGCAGGCGACGCCCAAAGAGCGCGACGGCCACCAGAGGTAACCCCATCCCTGTGGCATAGCACCACAGAGTCAGCCCGCCGAGGGGCAGGTTCCCGCTCTGGGCGATGTACAGCAGAATGGCGCTGAGTGGCGCGGTAGTGCAGGGGGAGCAAATTAGCCCGGCAATGGCTCCCATAGCCAGTACGCCGGGGGCAGAACCGCCTTGCTGGCGGTTACTTAACAGAGCCAGGCGGGTTTGCAGTGAACCAGGTAATTGCAGGCTTAATACCCCAAACATGGATAACGCGAGCAGGATAAACACTGTTGAAATAATGCTTAACACCCACGGGCTTTGCAGCGCGGCCTGGAAAGGCAGACCCACGGCTGCCACAACCAGCCCCAACAGTGTGTAGGTAAGAGCCATACCCTGTACATATAACAGCGCCAGCCACAGTGTGCGGCGCTGTGATAATTGCCCGTTGCCCAAAATAATGCCGGAAACCAGGGGGTACATGGGCAGTACACAAGGCGTGAAGGCAATTCCCACGCCAATCAACAATGCCCAAAGTGGGGAGAAAGGGCTGTTCGATGGCGGGGCGCTCAGTGTCTGCCCCTCGCCTGGTGGCGTGGCTGTTTTTTCGCCTGTTTCAGAACCCAGGGTTATGGAAGATGACGCGGCCGGCACTACCTCACTGAGCGGAATATCCTGGCTTTCGGGTGGGTAGCAAACGCCACGGTCAGAACACCCTTGCCAGGTCACGGTGATATGCGCGGTCTGGCTGGCCTGCTGCAATACCACAGGCAGCCTGAGTTGCTGGCGGTAGACTTCGCTGTCGCCAAAAAATTCATCGTGGTGGGATTCACTCTGCGGGAAAGTCACTTCGCCCAGAGTAGCCGCTGTGGGCGTCAGTTTTATCTGTGCTTTATACAGATAAAATCCTGGTTTTATCTGCCAGTGCAACATCAAATGCTGTTGCTGTTGCTGAAAATCAAACTGAAATGCCTTGCTGGCAGGGACAAAATTATTGCTATTCTGGTTATCAAACAACCCGGCAAATACCGGGGTGCTGAACAGACAGAGGATCAGGACAAGGATGCGTTGAGCCATGAAAGGTATTCTTTATCGCCATCGGTTACCGGCAAAACAAGCAACTCGGGGGTTTGGTAAGGGTGGTGGTTTTTCAGGCAAGCCAGTAAAGCGGGCTGGTGTTGTGAATTGGTTTTCAGAATCAACTGCACTTCATATTCCTGCTCCAGTTTACCTTCCCAGTAATACATGGATGATGCGCCTGGCAGAATGGTGACACAGGCGGCCAGCTTTTCAGCTAAAACTTGCGCAGCCAGTTCCTGGGCTGTGGCTTCATCGGGTGCGGTACACAGCACGACTACAGCGTCTGTTGTTGCCATGGATGAACCTCTGGTTAACCAAAACCACGACTATAACACGATGCTGAGATAAGCGAGTGACCGGGCCTGCTCCAGGCCCGGAATTTGAGTTGTTTTACAGAATAAGCCCGCCAAAAATAAACCCGAGAATGACACACAGGATAATGGCAACCACACCAGGCACCAGGAAGGGGTGGTTAAACACATATTTCCCAATACGTGTGGAGCCGGTGTCGTCCATTTCTACTGCGGCCAGCAACGTTGGGTAGGTGGGCAGTACAAACAGTGCGGAAACCGCAGCAAAAGAGGCCACGGCTGCCAGCGGGCTGACACCCAGCATTAATGCTGCGGGCATCAGTGCTTTGGTGGTTGCAGCTTGCGAGTAGAGCAGAGTCGCGGCAAAGAACAGCACTACAGCCAGTAACCAGGGGTAGTTGTGCAATAACCCCCCAGCCAGGTGCTGAATGTCTTCGATGTGGCCTTTGACAAAGGTGTCGCCCAGCCAGGCAACACCAAGCACACAAACACAGGCACTCATGCCAGATTTAAACGTACTGGCATTGAGGATCTCGCCGCTGTTGGCTTTACAGGTCAGGCAGATAAGTGTGGCGACAGTCAGCATAAACACCACGATAGCTTCATTACGTGGCAGCACAGGGTTATCTATTAACCCAACGGTTGGGCTGATGGCGGTGGCATACAGTACAACCGCAACAATCCCGGCAAGAAACAGCATTACAGCGCGCTTCGCATGGGGTTTCAGTACAATTTTGCTGGCACCACGCAGGACAATTTCACCTTTCGCCAGCTTTTCCTGGTATACCGGGTCATCTTTCAGTTCACCCCCCAGGAAGTTACACAGTACCGCTGTCAGCATTACGGCAACAAAAGTGACGGGGATACATACGGCCAGAAGTTGCAGGTAGCTGATACCCAGTGGTTCCAGAATACCGGCGAAGAACACCACTGCCGCGGAGATGGGCGACGCGGTAATAGCAATTTGCGATGCGACAACGGCAATAGAAAGTGGGCGGGAAGGGCGAATACCTTGTTCTTTTGCCACTTCAGTAATGACTGGCATGGTGGAAAACGCGGTATGCCCGGTGCCCGCCAGAATGGTCATCAGCCAGGTTACCATGGGGGCAATAAAGGTAATGTACTTGGGGTGACGGCGTAGTAATTTTTCAGCCAAACTGACGAGGTAGTCCATCCCTCCGGCTACCTGCATGGCTGCTATGGCTGCAATTACCGCCATAATAATTTCAATCACATCAAAGGGAATGGCACCAGGAGGGACCTGGAAAAACAGTGTTAAAACCAGGACACCCAGCCCACCGGCAAAACCGATACCGATGCCTCCGAGCCTGGCACCCAAATAAATTGCCGCCAGGACAACAACAAGTTGTGCTCCAAACATATGATCTTCCTTGGTTAGTTAGGTTTACGATAAGAAAATGTTATGACATTGTTCACTCCAAAATAAAAAGGCACGCCAGAGACGTGCCTTTTTGTTGGGTTATAGCCGGTACTTACTGTTCGCTTTCATCGGTGTACCTTTTGGCTTTATACGCCGGGTGCATCAGGTTGTTGACAGAGAAAATGTCATCCAGCTCTGCTTCTGTCAGCAGGCCACGCTCCAGCACCACTTCGCGGACACTTTTCCCGGTTTCTGCACAGATTTTGCCGACGATATCGCCGTTGTGGTGGCCGATAAACGGGTTAAGGTAGGTAACAATCCCGATAGAGTTATAGACGTAGCTTTCACACACTCCTTTGTTAGCGGTGATGCCATTGACGCATTTTTCCAGCAGGTTGTAGCAGGCGTTGGTCAGAATATGAATGGATTCAAACATAGCCTGGCCAATAACGGGTTCCATAACGTTCAGCTGTAATTGCCCGGCTTCTGAAGCCATGGTCACGCAGGTATCGTTGCCAATAACTTTGAAGCACACCTGGTTGACCACTTCTGGTACTACCGGGTTGACCTTGGCCGGCATGATGGACGAACCGGCCTGGAGTTCTGGCAGGTTGATTTCGTTCAGCCCGGCGCGTGGTCCGGACGAGAGCAGGCGCAAGTCATTACAGATTTTGGACAGTTTCACCGCCAGGCGTTTCAGGGAGCTGTGCACCATGACATAAGCACCACAGTCAGACGTGGCTTCAATCAGGTCTTCAGCCGGAACACAAGGCAGATTGCTCACTTCCGCCAGTTTTTGTACTGCCAGTTGCTGGTAGCCATCTGGTGTGTTCAGACGGGTGCCGATAGCGGTGGCGCCCAGGTTGACTTCCAGCAGCAATTCGCCGGTACGCAACAGGTTTTTGGTTTCTTCATTAAGCAGAACATTGAACGCGTGGAATTCCTGGCCCAGGGTCATAGGCACAGCATCCTGCAACTGGGTGCGGCCCATTTTCAGGATGGTTTCGAACTCAACCGCTTTTTTCTGGAAGCCTTCTCCCAGTTGGTGAATGGCATCAACTAACTTGATAAGTGAGGCATAAACCGCAATCCGGAAACCGGTGGGGTAGGCATCATTGGTGGACTGGCAGCGGTTAAGGTGATCATTGGGGTTCAGGTACTGGTATTCCCCTTTCTGGTGGCCCATCAGTTCAAGACCAATGTTAGCCAGCACCTCATTAGTATTCATGTTAACGGATGTGCCCGCACCGCCCTGAAATACATCGACCGGGAACTGGTCCATGCATTTACCGTTGTTCAGCACTTCATCGCAGGCAGCTATAATGGTGTTAGCAATACTGCGCGGAATGGTTTGCAGCTCTTTGTTTGCCAGTGCCGCAGCTTTTTTCACCATGACCATACCGCGAACAAATTCGGGGATATCGCTGATTTTACTGTTGCTGATGTAGAAGTTCTCAATCGCTCTGAGCGTGTGTATACCGTAGTAGGCCTCTGCCGGCACTTCCCTGGTACCTAACAAATCTTCTTCAATACGAATGTTGTTTAGCATGTGAATCAACCTTTTTTCGTGTTCAGGCGAACATGGATAAAAAATACACACAAACGATATGTGGTTATTCCATCGCGTAACCGACGATTATGTCCATTTTGACTACGTGGTTAACATGATATGCTGATCATAGCCGATTGCCGTAATCTCGATCACTTATTATCTGTGAATTTCCATCACGGTTACTAATATGTGAATTAGCTCACCGCTCCTATCCTTTTCATAAAAAAAATGGGTTGGCGATTGATTTTTGCGCCCAGGCCCCCACTTCTGATTACAGGGTTAACGTGTCCCACTTCATTCTATGCAGGTAGCGTAGCTGCCTGATGTCTAACAGGAGCCATTGTGCGCTGGATACCGTTTCTTGCTTTTTTTCTCTATGTGTATGTAGAGATCTCTATTTTTATTCAGGTTGCCCATGTGCTGGGTGTACTGCTGACACTGATTCTGGTGATTTTTACTTCAGTGGTTGGTATGTCTCTGGTGCGTAACCAGGGGTTCAAAAACCTGATGCTGATGCAGCAGCGTATGTCTGCAGGTGAAAGCCCTGCGGCTGAAATGATCAAAAGTGTTTCTCTGATTATTTCTGGCCTGCTGTTGATCCTGCCTGGGTTCTTCACTGATTTCCTGGGGTTGTTACTTCTGTTACCTCCCGTTCAGAAACACCTGACGATGAAATTAATGCCACATCTGCGGTTCAGCTGGATGGGCGGCAATTTTAATGGCGCAGGTCAGGGCGGGCAGACATTCGATGGCGAGTTTCAACGCAAAGATAATTCGTCAGACCGCCTTTCAGACCATGATCGTGATGAGCGATAAAAAAATCTGAAAATTTTTCATTTCTCCCCTTGAAGGGGAGAAAGAACATCCCCATCTCTCTGGTCACCAGCCGGAGAAGATGAACCGGCATAACCCCTATAACTGATACGGACTTTCTCAAAGGAGAGCTATCAATGAAAATTCGTCCATTGCATGATCGTGTGATCGTCAAGCGTAAAGAAGTTGAATCTAAATCAGCTGGCGGCATCGTTCTGACTGGCTCTGCTGCGGGTAAATCAACTCGCGGTGAAGTTTTGGCTGTGGGCAATGGCCGCATCCTGGAAAACGGTGAAATGAAACCTCTGGATGTGAAAGTGGGTGACATCGTAATTTTCAACGATGGTTACGGCGTTAAAGCTGAGAAGATCGACAATGAAGAAGTGTTGATCATGTCTGAATCCGACATCCTGGCAATTGTTGAAGCGTAATTACCACGCGTGATAACACTGAACGAACGAATTTAAGGGAAAGAAAATGGCAGCTAAAGACGTAAAATTCGGTAATGACGCCCGTGTAAAAATGTTGCGTGGCGTGAATGTCCTGGCAGACGCGGTAAAAGTTACCCTGGGCCCGAAAGGCCGTAACGTAGTTCTGGACAAATCTTTTGGTGCACCGACCATCACTAAAGACGGTGTATCTGTAGCGCGTGAAATCGAACTGGAAGACAAGTTCGAAAACATGGGCGCGCAAATGGTGAAAGAAGTTGCCTCTAAAGCGAACGACGCTGCAGGCGACGGTACCACCACTGCAACCGTTCTGGCGCAGTCTATCGTTAACGAAGGCCTGAAAGCAGTTGCTGCTGGCATGAACCCGATGGACCTGAAACGCGGTATCGACAAAGCAGTTGCTGCTGCTGTTGAAGAACTGAAAGCTCTGTCTGTACCTTGCTCTGATTCCAAAGCAATCGCTCAGGTAGGTACCATTTCTGCAAACTCCGACGAAACCGTGGGTAAACTGATTGCAGAAGCCATGGAAAAAGTGGGTAAAGAAGGCGTTATCACCGTTGAAGAAGGCACTGGCCTGCAAGACGAGCTGGACGTTGTAGAAGGTATGCAGTTCGACCGTGGCTACCTGTCTCCTTACTTCATCAACAAACCAGAAACTGGCGCTGTTGAACTGGAAAACCCGTTCATCCTGCTGGCTGACAAAAAAATCTCCAACATCCGCGAACTGCTGCCGGTTCTGGAAGCGGTAGCTAAAGCAGGCAAACCGCTGCTGATCATCGCTGAAGACGTTGAAGGTGAAGCACTGGCTACGCTGGTTGTTAACACCATGCGCGGTATCGTGAAAGTTGCTGCTGTTAAAGCTCCGGGCTTCGGCGACCGCCGTAAAGCAATGCTGCAGGATATCGCAGTACTGACTGGTGGTGCGGTGATTTCTGAAGAAATCGGCATGGAACTGGAAAAAGCAACTCTGGAAGACATGGGTCAGGCTAAACGCGTGGTTATCAATAAAGATACCACCATCATCATTGATGGCGTGGGCGATGAAGCTGCTATCCAGGGCCGTGTTGGTCAGATCCGTCAGCAGATCGAAGAAGCGACTTCTGATTACGATCGTGAAAAACTGCAGGAACGTGTTGCCAAACTGGCTGGCGGCGTAGCCGTTATCAAAGTTGGCGCAGCTACTGAAGTTGAAATGAAAGAGAAGAAAGCACGCGTAGAAGACGCACTGCACGCAACCCGTGCTGCTGTGGAAGAAGGCGTGGTTGCTGGTGGTGGTGTGGCGCTGGTTCGCGTTGCTGCGAAAATCGCTGGCCTGACTGCTGCAAACGAAGACCAGAATGTCGGTATCAAAGTTGCGCTGCGCGCAATGGAATCCCCGCTGCGTCAGATCGTGTCTAACGCCGGTGAGGAACCGTCAGTGGTTGCCAACAATGTGAAAGCGGGTGAAGGTAACTACGGTTACAACGCTGCAACTGAAGAATACGGCAACATGATCGATATGGGTATCCTGGATCCAACCAAAGTAACCCGTTCTGCACTGCAGTATGCATCTTCTGTTGCTGGCCTGATGATCACCACTGAATGCATGGTGACTGACCTGCCGAAAGATGACAAAGCTGATTTAGGCGCTGCTGGTGGTATGGGCGGCATGGGTGGCATGGGCGGCATGATGTAATTGCCCTGCACCTTAAGTTAGCAGAAAAAGCCCCTGGTGAATTTCACCGGGGGTTTTCTTTTTCTGGGTGTGGTATAAGGTTTATCTGGTTAAATTGGCGCGATTTTTTTTACTAATGGGGAATCATATGCAAATAAAACTATCGGCCGGGTTAATTGCCGTGGCTGCGTTATTGGCAGGGTGTAGCGCCAGTAATCAACTGACTTCCGCCGGGCAATCCGTTCGTTTTGTTGAAGATAAGCCTTCCAGTGAGTGCCAGTATCTGGGTACTGCAACAGGTGAGCAAAGTAACTGGTTGTCTGGCCAGGCCGGTAATGAAGGCGGCTCATTGCGTGGTGCAGCGAATGATCTGCGTAACAAAGCAGCTGCGATGGGCGGTAATGTGCTTTACGGTGTCAGCAGCCCAACCCAGGGCCTGGTTTCCAGTTTTGTACCAACGGCCAGTGAAATGACTGGTCAGGTTTATAAATGCGCGCAGTAACTGTTTTTTGGCACCGGGCAGTATGTGTCTGTGTACACACTGCCCGTGTGTGTTTCTTTTTTGAGTCGTTTTTTTCTGAACTGATGCTATACCCTGGCGCTGTCACTTTTCGCTGCAGCGTTAACATTTTACTGCTGGTTAATTCTCTTTTTCATCCCCGGCCATTTTTACGTCTTTCAGCTTCTCATTACTCTGTTTTTGTTTGCATCAAACGCAAATTATTAATTGCCATAATTAAGCGTTAATTAAATATATAACAATATGAACTCAGGTTATATTTAGCATGCTATATTAAACTTGGCTTTATTTATCAATATATTAAGATGCCTTAAGCTTTATTTATTGTGATATTTTTCACAGCATTCAAAACTTTCTGCGCTTAATAATAAATAAGGCTCAAGGTGCTTTGCTACCCTGCCGATAACAGAAAACAGATAAAAGTGAGTGCCTGTATTTTTGCGTTTTATTATTTCTGTTGAAAACCAGTTTTATACCAAAAATAAATCCATCGTTACCGGGAGGATGTATGAACATCACCAAGCGCTTGTTGCTTGCTTTTTCTCTGCTGATATTAAGTTTGATTGTTACCAATGTTATCTCAATGATTTCATTATCTAAGATAAGTGATGATGCAACCTATTTTCAGGCGAATACGTTGCCCAGTATTACTGTAATCAATAATGAAATGATGAAGGTTACCGATATCCGTTCTCAGTTATACCAGCATGGTTTAACCGAAGACCTGGCCGGAATGAATGCAATTAAAGCCAATGCGATCGCGCTTTATGATGAACTGTATAAAGCCCACCAGCATTACCTGAATGATTTGATCTCTGATGAGCATGATGCCGCGCTGACGAAAAAAACGATGGCGGACCTCGAAAGTTTCCGCGGCGTGATGGATCAGTTCTTTAAAATTTCTGAATCCAACGACCGTGCAGAAGTTACCAAAGCGATGCGTACCGGCGGGCTGGTGGCAGACAAGGTCAGCCTGTTGGCACAGGATTTTAAAACACAGGTTGAATACAACAACCAACTGGTTAATGAAGCCAACCAGAAAAGTAGTAGTCTGATTCACCGCTCAATGACGCTGTCTGTTTCTGCCACATTACTGGCCACCATTATTCTTGGTGCGTTTGGTCTGGTGACAGTGCTTGGTATTCGCCGCCGCCTGAATGAAATGAAAAGCGGTATGGTCACCATCAGTGAAAACCTGGATTTAAGCCACCGTATGTCTGCTGGCCGCCAGGATGAAATTGGTATGGCTATCACTGCATTTAATAACCTGGTTGCCCGGGTGGCTGAAGCCATGGGGCAGGTACGTGGTGCCTCGCGCTCAGTCAGCTCTGCGGCCAATGAAATTTCACTGGGTAATAACGAACTGTCTGCCCGTACTGAACAGCAGTCTGCGGCGGTAGTTGAAACAGCGGCAAGCATGGAAGAACTCAGCTCTACTGTTAAACAGAACGCCCAGAACGCGCATCAGGCAAGCCAGTTGGCAATTGCCGCGTCAGACACTGCGACCCATGGCGGGCAGGTAGTCAGCTCTGCAGTAGCCCGAATGAAAGACATTAGCGACAGTTCACGCCGTATTGCTGAAATTACATCCGTCATTAACGGGATTGCTTTCCAGACCAATATTCTGGCACTGAATGCTGCGGTGGAAGCGGCCCGTGCAGGTGACCAGGGGCGTGGGTTTGCGGTTGTGGCAGGGGAAGTTCGCTCACTGGCACAACGCAGTGCTCAGGCGGCAAAAGAGATTGAGACCCTGATTCAGGAGTCAGTTAAACATGTGGATGAAGGCGCCCGTCAGGTGGATCTGGCTGGTGAAAGCATGAGCGGTATTGTGAACTCAGTAACCCAGGTGAAAGACCTGATGCAGGAAATCGCCGCCGCGTCGGATGAGCAAAACCGTGGGATTGGCCAGATTGCCCAGGCTATGACGGAAATGGATACCACAACACAGCAAAACGCCGCGCTGGTACAGGAATCGTCTGCAGCTGCAAACAG
The DNA here is from genome assembly GCF_000705335.1 of Mangrovibacter sp. MFB070. Classification (NCBI taxonomy): domain Bacteria; kingdom Pseudomonadati; phylum Pseudomonadota; class Gammaproteobacteria; order Enterobacterales; family Enterobacteriaceae; genus Mangrovibacter; species Mangrovibacter sp. MFB070. The sequence goes on along the minus strand of NZ_JJMI01000005.1, from coordinate 61,425 downwards.
CCTTGAAGACCAGGCAGACAAGTTGCAGCAAATGGTCAATGTGTTCCGGTTACCGGGGGGACACCATGAACCAGCCGCACCATCCCGTTCCCGTGCGCCACAACTGGCAGCACCAGCGGGTGCAGGTGGGAACGACACTGGCTGGGAAACGTTTTAACGCATAACAAGCCCGAAAGCCTGTCACGCCCTCTTTCCCGGTAGGCTGACAGGCACCTTTCACTGCCGAGGCAGGAGCCCGGCAGTGCTTTTTTTTTGGATTTTTACCTGAACGTGGTGTGAGTACAGCCAGGAACTAGTGCTGACGTAACTGCAGGTCCAGTGGTGTTTTGCTGGGCTCCCCGCCAATTTCCCTTGCCAGTTTAGGTACCAGGTATCCAGATACCAGAGTGAGTAGCTCGCGCATAATGGCCCGCGCTTCGTCATCTGAAACCAGAAAGTGGGCAGCACCCTGCACTTTATCCAGAATATGCAGGTAATAGGGCAGGATCCCGGCATCAAACAACGTATTACTGAGCTGCGCCAGGGTTTGTGCATTATTGTTCACGCCTTTGAGTAGCACGCTCTGGTTGAGTAGTGTCACGCCTGCCGCATGTAACCGGGCCATTGCCGCCCGCACTGTATCGTCGATTTCCTGCGCATGGTTAATATGGTTGACCAGCAGTACCTTCAGGCGAGACGCCATGATTCGTTCGCACAATGCGGGTGTTACCCGGGCAGGTATGACCACGGGCAGACGGCTGTGGATACGTAACCGTTTAATGTGTGGAATCGCCTCCAGGGCGGTTATCAGCCAGTCCAGTTCATGGTCTTTCGCCATGAGCGGGTCACCACCGGAGAAAATAATTTCATCCAGTTCCGGGTGAGCCTTAATGTAGTCCAGCGCGCTTTGCCAGTTGCGTTTATTGCCCTGATTTTCGGCATACGGGAAGTGGCGACGGAAACAATAACGGCAATTGACTGCACAACCACCTTTTACCAGCAATAACGCACGGTTACGGTATTTGTGTAATAAACCAGGCACGACACTGTGTTGTTCATCCAGGGGATCCTCGCTAAACCCGGCCACGTTGGTAAACTCTTGTTTGCTGGTAAGTACCTGAACCAGCAACGGATCATTGGGGTTTCCCGGCTCCATTCGAGCCACAAATGCACGGGGAACACGCAAAGCAAACAGCCGCCTGGCATCACGCCCGGCGAGCAGCGTTTCATTAGCGTCTACATTTAAAATATTCAGAAGTTCATCAGGATCGGTTATAACATCGGCAAGTTGCGCTAACCAATCTTCTCTGGAGGGGGTTTTTAGGGTTACAATGTGTGCCATTTTTTTGGCTAAGCTACCAGTTAATAATTTCAGAGGGCCTTATGGCGACTTACTATAGCAACGATTTTCGTTCTGGTCTTAAAATCATGTTAGATGGCGAACCTTACGCGGTTGAAGCCAGCGAATTCGTTAAACCAGGGAAAGGTCAGGCTTTTGCGCGTGTTAAGCTGCGCCGTCTGTTGACCGGTACCCGTGTAGAAAAAACCTTCAAATCTACTGATTCCGCAGAAGGTGCTGATGTTGTCGATATGAACCTGACTTACCTGTACAACGATGGTGAGTTCTGGCACTTCATGAACAACGAAACCTTCGAACAGCTGGCTGCAGACGCGAAAGCTATTGGTGAAAACGAAAAATGGCTGCTGGATCAGGCTGAGTGCATCGTGACTCTGTGGAATGGTCAGCCGATTTCTGTGACTCCGCCGAACTTCGTTGAGCTGGAAGTGGTTGAAACCGATCCGGGCCTGAAAGGTGATACTGCCGGTACTGGCGGTAAACCAGCTACGCTGTCTACTGGCGCAGTGGTAAAAGTGCCGCTGTTCGTTCAGATTGGTGAAGTTATCCGTGTTGATACCCGCTCTGGCGAATATGTATCTCGCGTGAAATAAGCTGAATTCTGTTTTACGGTGCGGGCGTGATGCCTGCGCCGTAAAGTGTCTGTGCATTGTCTTCCGGGGTTATGCGATGGTAAGAGCGGTTCAATCACTGGTTATCATTCTGGTTGTTGCGTTATTGTCTGGTTGTAATACGGCCCGGGGCTTTGGTGAAGATATCCAGCACCTCGGCGGAGCGATTCAGCGCGCCTCCGACTAATCTTTTTCAGTCTGGTCTTAATTTTTCGCTGCACACTTTCTGGTGCACTATCCTTGTTATTGTCTCTGACCAATAAATGACGACAGATAAGGAGCGATTATGAGCAAGAAAACGATTGCGGCGCTTATTGCTGCGTTGATCTGTACCTCTGTTCTGACTGCCTGTAATACTACTCGCGGTGTCGGGCAAGATATTCAGGAAGGCGGTAGCGCTATTTCTGATGCAGCAACCAATGCCCAGAAATAATCACAGTAAGAATTTAGACATTGGCGAAGTGATGGTGTCTGCGGGTACCATCATTTCGTTTTCTCAGGTTAAAAATAACGCCAGGCGGTTATTTACCCCAAGTTTCATACGGATATTGCGTTTGTAGGTATAAACGGTTTTTACCGATATCCCCATTTGGCTGGCAATATTTTCATTACTGGTCTCATGCTCCCACAAAGCCAGAATTTTTTCTTCTCTGAGCGTCAGTAATGGCGTGAGGTCTCGTTGTAACCCAAAGGGGGGGCGAGAAAAAAGCGACTCCTGTAATATTTCCTTAATATTCTCAAGTGAATTGTTTTTATCGAGTATTTTCCATGCCCCCATCGCATCATGCAACGCCCCCAATTCAGGCGGTGTGTGGTCACTTTGCTGAATAATTAACCGGGTTGATGAACCGCAGGCAAGAGAAATCGAAGCCAGTTGTTGTACGTGATGTATTTCTTTCAGAAAGCCATGAAAGTCAGCCATCACGATATTTGGCTGGTGCCGCAATATATACTCTCGGGCAAATAATAAGTTATCTGTGTCAACAATATTAAAATTTACCGATAAATATCCTGATGACATGACCAGAGATTTCAACCCGAAGCGGCTAAAGTAACAACGATCCACAAGTAATACGCTAAACATACATATTCTGCATCCGGTAACAAAAATAGCCTGAGCCACTTTCCAGGGTAAGGTGCCATGATAAAAAGAAAATCCGCTAACTGAATTATGGAACTGGCAGCAGAAGCAGTGCTATTTCTCACGTTAGTCAAGCAAGAAAGTGGTGGTTGCATTGCCATAGCAGGTTTGCAAGAATGAAAAGTTGTCTTTTTGTATAACCTTTATGCACGCATGCCTGTGTGGGTAAGGTTCTGCACGAAAATATTCCCCCGTTCAGGACGACCTGTAGCGGTTTTTTCATTACACATTGGGGACGGCCCCTCAGGAGCCCCGATGTCATGGTTATTACTCATTCTTGCCGGTTTGCTGGAAGTGATTTGGGCTGCCGGGCTAAAACACACCCACGGCTTCAGCCGCTTTTATCCTTCTGTTGTTGTTCTTGGCGCGATGGCGCTCAGTTTGTTATTGCTCTCACATGTGATTAAAAGCCTGCCCGCTGGCACTGCGTATGCCGTATGGAGTGGTATTGGTGCGGTGGGGGTAGTGATTATTGGGATTGTCTGGGAAGGGGAGCCCGCAACACCGGCCAGGCTTTTCAGCCTGGCAATGATTGTTGCGGGTATCCTGGGCGTTAAACTATTTAGCCACTGACGGCGCCTGTTTTACCCAAATCAGCTTGCTGGTATCAAAGCCTTGCTGCTGGGCCAGGTGGATATACTGATTTTTTACTTTCTGGCTGAGTGTTGGGGTGCGGGACAATATCCACAAATAGTTTTTGTCCGGCCCACACAGCAGGGCATGTTGGTAATATTTATCAACAGCCATCACATTATAACCACCATAGAAGGGCCCAAAGAACGAGACCTTCAGTGCGCCTTTAGTGGGCTCACCTGTGAACCAGGCTTCACCCTCTGCCGACTGCCATATGCCACGCGCCGGGTTATAGCCGCGGTTAATTACACTGACGCCACCATTTACCTGTAAACCGTACGTGGCCGTGACTTGCTCCAGCCCACTTTCAAAGGGGTGGTCAAGGCGGGCTATTTCATACCAGGTGCCAAGATAGCGGTTGATGTTGAAATTCTCGACAACGGTAACGCCGGGTGGGGGAACGGGATTGCTGCAGCCTGTTAACGTGGCGACGCCAAGCAGGATGGCGAGACATAAACTTTTACGCATGGTGTGCTTCCTTTTTTCTTTTAAGTGTAGGAAGTCACGGGAAAAATGTAGGGGAAAGTGCAGAATTTTTTTATGGCCTGGCGGCAGGCTCTGCCGCCAGGTTTGAGTGTGGTATTAAATAAAGGCCACACCAATCAGTGTAACAACGGTCAGGATTGCAGCCAGCCCGTAAAATACCCATTTGCCGGCAGGAACATGAATCTTCATGTCATGCATACCGTGGTGGATACGGTGCAGGCCACACCACAAAGGCAGGACTATCATCAGGAAAATAAACACCCGGCCAATAAAGCTTTGAGCAAAGGCCAGAACACGTTCATACCCCAGAGCTTCGCCAGGGTAAAAACCCAGCGGCAGCAAAATCCCGACCAGCAGGACGATAACAGGTGCGATAATCGCTCCCCACATACCGCCACCACCAAACAGCCCCCAAAATACCGGTTCGTCGGAACGCTTCAGTTGTTGATTTGTCATAATGCCTCCCTTACCAGAACAACGCCACGCCAAGAATCACGACAGTGACAATGGCAGTGACTGCCCACAGTGCGCGAATCAGGGGTTGTGGGGGTAGTTTCTCACCTTTAACGATCAGAATGGCGGCTTTCGGCGCCAGTTCGAACCAGGTTTTGGTATGCAGCAGGGCTGCAGCCAGGGTAATCAGGTTTAAAATGATAACCACTGGGTTTTGCAGGAAGCCAACAAAGCCCGCCCAGGATTCAGCCCCGCCTTTTAATGCATACAACCCATAAATCAGGATGATGCTGAACCAGACGGTTGGCACTGAGGTACCTTCACGAAGCATATAGAAACGGTAAAACGGCAGTTTTTGCCACCAGTCCGGAGCAACTGCCCGCACATAAGGTTTACGTTTTGTGGTCATGCTGCACTCCTTAGCGTGGTTTCAGGGTGGCGATTAAAAAGTCCTTCGCACTTTCCACTTTTGTTTGCTGAATTGCGGCTGCCGGGTCGACATGTTTCGGGCAGACTTCAGAACAAAAGCCGACAAATGTGCAGGGCCACACACCGTTTTCACCGTTAATCACTGGCATACGCATTTTCTTGCCATGATCACGGCTGTCCAGATTGTAGCGATGGGCCAGCGTCAGGGCTGCCGGGCCAATAAACTCCGGATTAAGGCCAAATTGTGGGCAGGCGGCGTAACACAACCCGCAGTTAATACACCCGGAAAACTGGTGATAACGCGCCATTTGCGCAGGTGTTTGGGTATTTGGCCCTTGTTCTGGCGAGCGATTATTGCCAATGATGTAGGGCTTAATCGCCTCAAGGCTTTCAATGAAGTGGGTCATGTCCACCACAAGATCGCGCTCAATGGGGAAATTCGCCAGTGCTTCAATTTTAATGCCCTGGGTGTAATCACGCAGGAAGGTTTTACAGGCCAGTTTGGGGATTTTGTTGACCATCATGCCGCAGGAACCGCAAATCGCCATACGGCAGGACCAGCGGTAGCTCAGGTCTGGCGCCAGGTTATCTTTGATATAGCCCAGTGCATCCAGCAATGAAGTTTGTTCATCCCATGGCACATCGTAAAACACACTGTGTGGCTCGTTATCCGTTTCCGGGTTATAACGCACCACTTCCAGTTTCATGGTTTTCATCTCAGCCATTCGCCGTCTCCTTTTTATCGGCTGCTTCCGCTTCGGCGCCATAAACGCGTTTTGCTGGTGGCAGAGTGGTGATTTTCACATCGCTGTATTCAAGATGGGTGTGCCCTTCGGCATCCCTGAACGCCAGGGTATGTTTGAGGAAGTTCACATCATCACGCTCTGTGCAACCTTCATCAAGGCGTTGATGCGCCCCACGGGATTCTTTACGTGCCAGTGCTGAGTGCGCCATACATTCGGCAACATTCAGGCCGTGGCCCAGTTCTATGGTGTAAAGCAAATCGGTGTTGAACACGCTGGAGGTGTCGGTAATGCGCACACGCTTGAAGCGCTCCTGCAATTCAGCCAGTTTATCGATGGTTTTTTGCATCAGTTCCGGCGTACGGTAAATCCCGCAGCCTTCTTCCATCGACAGGCCCATTTCGTCGCGAATTTTCGCCCAGTTTTCGTTCCCTTCCTGGTTTACCAGGGTTGTCAGGCGGCGTTCAATATCAGCGACCTGAGCATTCAGGGCATTGTCATTACCGGCACTTGCCTGTGCAGCGTGCGCCATCGCTTTTTCACCCGCCATGCGGCCAAACACCACCAGTTCCGCCAGAGAGTTGGACCCCAGACGGTTGGCTCCGTGCAGCCCCACAGAAGAGCACTCGCCGACAGCGAACAAACCAGAAATACGGGTTTCACATTCGGTGTTGGTTTCAATGCCACCCATGGTGTAGTGCGCTGTTGGGCGAACTGGAATAGGTTCTTTGATGGGATCCACACCGACATAAGCTTTCGCCAGTTCACAAATAAATGGCAGGCGCTCAAGCAGTTTTTTCTCACCAAGGTGGCGTAAGTCCAGATACACCACATCGCCCCTTGGCGTTTCAATGGTGCGGCCAGCACGCCACTCATGCCAGAAGGCCTGCGAAACTTTGTCGCGCGGGCCCAATTCCATATATTTGTTCTTCGGTTCACCCAGTGGGGTTTCTGGCCCCATACCGTAATCCTGCAGGTAACGGTAGCCGTCTTTGTTGACCAGAATACCACCTTCACCACGGCAGCCTTCTGTCATCAGAATACCGGAGCCCGGCAAACCGGTGGGGTGATACTGCACGAATTCCATATCCCGCAGCGGTACGCCATGAGCCAGTGCCATGCCCATACCGTCGCCGGTGACAATCCCGCCGTTAGTGTTATAGCGATAAACACGGCCAGCGCCGCCGGTTGCCATAACCACGGCATTGGCACGGATTTGCACCAGTGTCCCTTCCATCATATTCATGGCGACCAGGCCGCGCACGTGGCCTTCATCAACCAGAATGTCTAGGACAAAGTGTTCATCGAAGCGGTGAATTTGTGGGAATTGCAGAGAAGTTTGGAACAGGGTGTGGAGCATATGAAAGCCGGTTTTATCTGCGGCAAACCAGGTCCTTTCTATTTTCATCCCCCCAAAACGACGCACGTTAACCGACCCGTCAGGGCGGCGGCTCCATGGGCATCCCCATTGCTCCAGTTGCGTCATCTCTGTTGGGCAGTGATGAACGAAATAATCAACAACGTCCTGTTCACAGAGCCAGTCACCACCTGCAACGGTATCGTGAAAATGATACTCGAAACTATCATGATCTTGTGCGACCGCGGCAGAACCACCTTCAGCAGCAACAGTGTGGCTGCGCATTGGGTAGACTTTGGATATCAGCGCGATGGTGGCTTGTGGATTCGCCTGCGCTGCCGCAATTGCGGTGCGAAGACCTGCACCGCCGGCACCAATTATAGCGATATCAGCTTGAATGGTTTGCACGACATTCCTCCAGATTATGGTTATTTCGCAACGCATCTGTTCCAAAGGTAGCTCACACAATGGCCGATAGCGAAAGCGAACGTTTTCCCCTGCTCCTTGGTGGGGAGGACAGTATAACCTTGCTAAAAAGAGGGAAAATTGACGTGTTCGATTTTTTTGTTGATATCCGCAACAATCAACTAATGTCACTGACTGACTTACAAAAAAATGGGCCAGGCCAGGCATGACGGGCTTATTCGGCAAATTTTGCTGTGCAAAATTTGTCTCTTTATGGAGATGCGAGTAGACTGCGTGCCCTTGTGTCAAACCGGAGAAAGTAACATGAGCGATACGGCAACCTGGCAGCCGGGCGCATCAGTCCCCAATTTATTGAAACGTGCTGAAATTATGGCCGGAATACGGCGTTTTTTTTCAGACCGGGGCGTCCTTGAAGTCGAAACCCCCTGTATGAGCCAGGCAACGGTTACTGACGTCCATTTGGTGCCTTTCGAAACACGTTTTGTTGGGCCGGGTCATTCACAAGGGATGAACCTGTATTTAATGACCAGCCCGGAATACCACATGAAGCGCTTGCTTGCTGCAGGCTGTGGGCCGGTCTATCAGTTATGCCGTAGTTTCCGTAATGAAGAAATGGGGCGCTACCATAACCCTGAATTCACTATGCTGGAATGGTACCGGCCTTGCTATGACATGTATCGCCTGATGAACGAGGTGGATGACTTATTACAGCAAGTGCTGGAGTGTAGCCCGGCAGAGTCACTTTCTTATCAGCAGGCGTTTCAGCGTCATCTTGAAATCGACCCACTGTCTGCAGATAAACAGCAGTTACGTGAAGTTGCCGCTCGCCTTGATTTAAGTAATATCGCTGATACCGAAGAAGACCGCGATACCTTGTTGCAACTGTTGTTTGCTATGGGTGTAGAGCCGCATATTGGCAAAGATAAACCGACCTTTGTGTACCATTTCCCGGCAAGCCAGGCCGCACTGGCGCAAATCAGTACCGAAGATCACCGTGTGGCTGAGCGCTTTGAAGTCTATTTCCGGGGTGTGGAGCTGGCGAATGGTTTCCACGAACTGACAGACGCGGGTGAACAACAGCAGCGCTTTGAGCAGGATAACCGTAAACGTGCCGCGAAAGGGCTTCCTCAACAGCCCGTGGACGTTAACCTGCTGGAAGCACTGAAAGCCGGTATGCCGGATTGTTCTGGTGTCGCTCTGGGTGTTGATCGCCTGGTGATGCTGGCGCTGAATGCTGAAAGTTTATCTGAGGTAATGGCTTTTACTGTCGACCGGGCCTGATCCACGCACGCGTAACAGGCGCAATAAAACACCCCTGCCAGAGTATGGCGGGGGTGTTTTTTTTACAGGCTACCGGGTGAACGCACGCTTTTGCCCGCAGAGGTCAGGGTGGTTGCGCTACGTTTGCCATCCAGTGATTCAAGCCGCATTTGGAAAGGTGGGAACGGCAGGTCAATATTATGCTCCCGGAAGCCCAGCAGGATTAACTGGTGGAGCTCATGGCGTAACGGCATCCGGTGCCCCATTTCAGCCGCGTAGATTCGCAGTTCAAACAGTTGAATGCCCTGTTGCAAATCCACCAGGTAAGCTTCAGGTGGTGGGTTATCAATCACCAGCGAACACCGGTGCGCGGCTGTCAGCAAGATCCCCGTAACGGTTTCGGTATCGGCTTCCACAGGGGCCGGGACACTGAGCACCACACGAGTAACAGAATCAGACAGCGACCAGTTAATAAACTGTTCAGTAATAAACGCCTTATTGGGGACAATTATCTCTTTACGATCCCAGTCGCTGATAGTCGTTGCCCGGGTGTTAATTTTGGTAATACTGCCTGTCAGGTCTCGAATCGTTACGGTATCGCCAATACGAATGGGTTTTTCAAACAAGATAATCAGCCCGGAAATAAAGTTGGCGAAAATCTCCTGTAAACCAAAGCCCAGCCCCACGCCTAACGCGGCAACCAGCCACTGTAATTTGGCCCATTCAATACCAATCATGGAAAACCCGACCAGGCCGCCCAGCAGCATCAGCAAATATTTGGTGACGGTAGTAATGGCATAACCGGTGCCAGGGGTCAGATCCAAATGCTGCAGTATAGCCAGCTCCAACAGAGCAGGTAGATTACGCACCAGTTGCATAGTGATGATGAACACCAGAATGGCGATAAGCACAGCACCAACGGTAATGGGTTCGATGCTTTCCACACCCTGTACAGTGGTGGTGACATCCCACAATGAAATGTTCTCCAGGAAGCTGAACGCCGAATGGATCTCCGACCATAACGCGATCACCGAGATCAATGCGACCAGTGTCAGCAGGGATCGCACCAGGCGGAGAGACTGCGCGCTGATCGTATCCAGATCTATCTCGGTATCTTCAGGAAGATCCGGGCTGCCTTCCGCACTGTGCCCTTGCACTGATTCTTCTTCGCCTTTCGCTCGCTGAGCAAGGATCTCCGCCCGGCGGTGTTTGGCCCGGTCGAATGCCAGCCGGCGGCGCTGAATAAACATCCAGCGGCGCACAATATGGTAGATGACCAGCAGCAAAAACCAGATGGCGACAGAGGTTTCCAGGCGCGCCAGCAACGCCTGCGACGTTGCGAGGTAACCCACCAGTGATGCCAACGCAGACAGTACAGGCGCGCAGATCAATAAGTTCCAGAACAGGCGGTTGAGGACATTGTCACCATTGCCCTGCTTATCCAGCCACAGTGGGATCCCGGCACGTTTTAAACTGAGAGTGACAATAGCCAGTGCACCACAGATAAAGACAAAACACAGGCGGCCGAGTGAAGCGGAAAACTCCCGGTCATTGAGGTTATCGAACATGATAAGCGCCATAATCAGCGGCACAATTAAACCAATGCTCATCAGGTAATAACGCATAGCCCGGGCTACCCGGTGGCGCGGCCAGCCGAAATGAGCCACAAACAGGCCATTGCTGCGTGCAAAGGCGGCGCAAATCATCACCACCCACAGCAAGGGTACCGTGGCAGTTACACCGTCGCCAACTGCGACTGCGATTGGCCACGGCCAGGCCTGTTGTAAACCATGGCCCAGAATGCCCCATAGCACGGGTAACGGGGAGGCAACCAGAATCGACCAGAACACAGTGCGAATGGTGAGATAAAAGTGATCCTGGGTGACTTTGCCAACTTTACTGCTGGAACGTTCAAGGAAAGCTGAAAAGTGGCGACGAGAACTGATACTGAACCCCACCAGAACCAGAGCAGCAAATAAAGGGATCAGGGTTTCCCGGCTGGTCAGCATCATACCTGCGGCGTTGCCTAATTGCCCCAGAGTATCAAGCGAGAGCAGGCGGCGCAGATCCTGCATGATATCCAGCGGCCAGCTCAGGGATATGGCGCTGACATCCGCCGTCCAGAACAGGTAGCGGTGAGTGGCTTCGTTGACCTCTTTCAGCGCATCTTCCAACTGGCTGTTGGCGACGCGCAATTTCGTTAATTCAAGGATAAGCGCATCGCCACCCTGTAAGAGTGAACTCAGTAATTCACGCTGGGTGCGTAACTGGGCGTCAAGAATCTTACTTTGCTCCGGAGTCAGTGGCTGGCCACTGGCCTGGCGAACCTGGCGCAACTGCGGTTGTTTATTCAGTTGATCTTCATAACGCAACCGTTGAACACGGATTTGCGCCATTTCGGTATCTACCTGCTGTGGTTTGGGCATTTCGGGCAGGCGCGCCACCTGAGCGCGAAGTGTTTCGCCCAGAACATTAGACACCCCTAACCACTGTGACTGTTCACGCAGGGTATTGAGCGCCTGGCGTACTTGCAGAATCTGGTTGGCAGCCTGGCGCTGCTGAGAAGCGACCAGATCCATGCGTTGCGCCTGAAGATTCAGCGCCTGAGAAAGTTCACGGTTAACAGTAAACTGGGCCTCGATTTCTGGGGGCAGGTTTTCGCTGTTTTCCGCTAACAGCTCGGTGCTTTCCAGCGCTTTTTCTGCCTCGCGCTGGCGCTGGTTATTTAATTGATTACGTAGCGCCTGTAACCGCCCGTCCAGTTGTTCACTCTGTTTCTCCGCAAGGCTTGCCCGCAGGCGTGCCAGTTCCTGGCGATTATTTGCAGAAAGCTGAGCCAGTTCCAGCTCAGTAAGCCTGGCGCGCAGGCGAGCAATATCCGCCTGGAGTGCCCACTGCTGTGCCTGTGCCAGAGGTGTATTGGAAACATTGATACCTGAACGGCGCTCCAGTTCGCCAAGCTGGCGGCGGATATCGGTTTGCTGCTGCGGCAACTGGTTCAGTGAATCGGTAATATCGCGGCTTTTTTCCTGCTCCTGCTGAGCTTCGCGGGTTTTATCCAGCAATTTGCTGCTGACCTGGAGAATCTCCTGGTTAAGCACGTCCGCTGACAACCCCGCAGGGATTTTTTCCGCCTCTGATGAGGGCTGGTTAGCCAGTTGCTGGCGTAACGCTTGAGAGAGTTTGGGAAAGTTATCGATAACCTGCTGGTATTCATCAGCCTGTTGCCGGGCGTGCTCACGCTCTTCAAGAGAGCTCAATGCAGCCTGAAGGGTTTCAATCAGTTCAGCCTGGCCTGGCTGGTTCTTGTTAGCTTTCGCTTGCTCCAGTGCCTGAGCAATAGCGTCGTTATCCGTAGAAGAAGGGGCGGCGTGCGCCCCCAGGCTGAGACTCAGGGTCACCAGAAACAGGATTAGCAGGCGCACGTTGCGTACTCGTCGGTTAGTAGTTAACTGTCTTCAGCGGCGGGTTGAACCTGCTCTGTTGCCAGGTTGTCGCCTTGTTCAGCGTGAGCCACACTTCCCCAGGCCAGTGTGTCGCCAAGGCGGGTGGTCAGCAATGGCTTGAGTTGTTCATCCAGCGTCACTTTACCTGGCGCAAACAGGTTAATCACGGTTGAGCCCAGTTTAAAACGCCCCATTTCCTGGCCTTTCAGTAACGCAACCGCATCTTCCTGGCTGCCGTCAGGCCAGGTCCAGCGTTTAATTATCCCTTCCCGTGGCGGAGTGACGGTACCAGCCCATACAGTTTCAATACTGCCAACGATGGTCGCGCCCACCATAATTTGTGCCATTGGGCCAAACTCGGTATCAAACAGGCAAATAACTCGTTCGTTACGGGCAAACAGATTAGGCACATTTTGCGCGGTTAACGGGTTGACGGAGAACAGGTCGCCCGGCACGTAAATCATTTCCCGCAGAATGCCGTTGCAGGGCATATGCACCCGGTGGTAATCCCGCGGGGATAAGTACGTAGTGACGAAGCTGCCATTACGAAACAGTGCCGCCATGTTGTAGTTACCTGCCAGCAAGGCTTCCAGCGTGTAATCATGGCCTTTCGCCTGCAGCAGTTTATCGTCTTCAATCGCCCCGCACTGGCTCACCGCGCCATCGGCTGGCATTACCAGAGCATTTGGGTCGGTGTTCAGACGGCGCGCATCTTCCCGTAAAGGGCGCACGAAAAATTCGTTGAAGGTACGGTAACTGGCAGTATCCGGCTTTTGCGCTTCTTTCATGTCAACTTTGTAGCATTTAACGAACGCATCAATCACCAGTTTGGTCAGCCAGCCTGCGCGCTTGTTTGCGCCCCAGCCAGCCAGCCGGGTCAGCCACAGTTTGGGCAGAATGTATTGAAGTGAAAGTTTAATGTTATTTAGCAAGTTAGCCTCCAGGCCGTTGTATTGCTTTTCCTTGCCCGGCATCGCGTGTTGACCGGGCCTGTATACAGGGCGACGAATTTTAACGGCAGCCTGCCTGGTTGTCAGTTATCGGTTTCTGAAAAATTCTTACGGGTTTTGACTTGCGCCATGCTTTCCAGAATGCGGTGATAGTTTTCAAAACGGGTTTCAGCTATTTCACCGCGTTCAACGGCAGCGCGCAGGGCGCAACCGGGATCATTGTTATGGCTGCAGTCGCGGTATTTACAGGTGCCTAAATAATCATGGAATTCGACAAAACCCTGGGTGATTTGTTCCGCTTCCAGGTGCCACAGACCAAATTCACGAACGCCGGGGGAGTCAATGACATCACCACCATGGGGGAAGTGATAAAGGCGCGCGGCGGTGGTGGTATGCTGCCCAAGGCCAGAAACATCGGAAACGTCGTTAGTCAGGATTTTTTCTTCATCCAGCCCTAACAACGCATTCAGCAAACTGGATTTCCCCACACCAGACTGGCCAGCAAAGATACTGATACGGCCTGTCAGCAGGGTTTCAAGCTCTTCCAGCCCCTGGTGAGCATGGCTGGAAACCATCAGTACGCGGTAACCAATTTTGCGGTAAATATCCATTTGCTCGTTCACGAAGTTCAGTGCGTCTTCATCAAGCAAATCGGTTTTATTGAGCACCAGCAATGGTTCAACATCCAGGGTTTCGCAGGCAACCAGATAACGGTCAATAATATTCAGGGAGAGTTCCGGCAGAATTGCAGAGACAATCACAATTTGATCGATATTGGCAGCGATGGGTTTTATCCCGTCATAATAATCAGGCCGGGTCAGTACGGAGGCTCGTTCGTGCACCGCCTCGACGATGCCGTTGACCATCACGCCTTCAGCTGCGGGTTTGCCCGGGCGCCAGACCACGCGGTCGCCAGTAACCAGGGATTTGATGGTACGGCGAATGTTGCAACGGTGGACTTCGCCGTCGGAGGATTCAACGTCAGCGTGCATACCGAAACGGCTGATAACGATACCCTCTTGTGGCTCGCCAAACAGCGTATCGTCGTAATCTGTTTTCTCCGTAGGGTTTTTCAACCTGCGCTGGTGGTTCGCTTTCACGCGGCGTTGTTGGCCTTTGGAGAGTTTATTTTTACTCAATCGTGGTGGCTCCTGGTCGCCCACAATGGGCAAAACCTCTATGATACACGCTATTTTATACGAAATAACCGATTGTCAGTGCGCCAAGAGACGAAAAGGACAGAAAAAGCATGAGTGCGAAAGAAAATAACCTGATTTGGATTGACCTGGAAATGACAGGGCTGGATCCGGAACGTGACCGCATTATTGAGATTGCCACGCTGGTAACTGATGCCGATTTGAATATTCTGGCTGAAGGCCCGGTAATTGCCGTGCACCAGTCTGATGAGCAGTTGGCGCTGATGGACGACTGGAATGTGCGTACCCACACGGCCAGTGGCCTGGTTGAGCGTGTGAAATCCAGCCAGATGGATGACAACGCAGCACAGCAGGCGACACTGGAATTTTTGCGTGAATGGGTGCCTGCCAATACTTCGCCGATTTGCGGTAACAGTATCGGCCAGGATCGCCGTTTTTTATTCAAATACATGCCGGAGCTTGAAGCTTATTTTCACTACCGCTATCTAGATGTCAGCACACTGAAAGAGCTGGCTCGCCGCTGGAAACCAGAAATTCTCAGTGGATTTAAGAAACAAGGTGCTCACCAGGCGCTGGATGACATTCGTGAATCCGTGGCGGAACTGGCTTATTACCGCGAGAATTTTATCAAGTTGTAACAAGCTGGGTGAGGGCAAGCCCCTCATCCGCTGGGAAAATCACCATTTTGTTGAATAAATCATCATTCAAACAAAAAGCACGAAATTTTCTCATTCAGGGCTTGCGGTAAATGCGAATTCTCGTATAATGCGCCTCCCGTGACGATGCTGTTTTGCAGAGTTGCACAGGGCGGGAATAGCTCAGTTGGTAGAGCACGACCTTGCCAAGGTCGGGGTCGCGAGTTCGAGTCTCGTTTCCCGCTCCAAAATTTGACAGGCCGTCAGGCCAGCACCACCCAAGCGGGAATAGCTCAGTTGGTAGAGCACGACCTTGCCAAGGTCGGGGTCGCGAGTTCGAGTCTCGTTTCCCGCTCCAAAATTTGACAGGCCATCAGGCCAGTACCACCCAAGCGGGAATAGCTCAGTTGGTAGAGCACGACCTTGCCAAGGTCGGGGTCGCGAGTTCGAGTCTCGTTTCCCGCTCCAAATTTTTCTCATCATACTATCCACAGCATTGAAGTGCTGCAGGGTGGTTTTTTTATTGCCTGGAAAAAAGTTGTGAACAAACTTATCCACAGGTTGATAAAAAAGTCACTGCCCCGGTTTATTTCGGTTTTTTATGGCGTGTAATCATGTAACTTAATGATTTTTAAGTTATTTAAATATATTGATAAATGTTACCTGGATCACTTGACGATTTTTTTACTGTTGAATGACAACCTGTTTTTTTTCTTATGAACAGGCTGTGGATACTTACGCATCCCGGGATAATCCTTTTTCAATGGCCCTGACCAGGCGTTGTTGTTGCGCTGAAGACACGGTCACACTCAATGCTTCCCGCTTCGCTAATTGTTGCGCAATCGCCCATTCAATATGCTCATCCAGAAGTGGGTGCTCACCTCTGCGTTGTTCCAATGCATTAAGTACCGCACTTTCCCAGGGAGCATTCCCCAGCGCTATCGCAATATTTCTTAGCCAGCGCAGGTGCCCTATTCGGCGAATCGCCGAACCTTCGGTTACTTTAAGGAACCGGGTTTCATCCCAGGCAAATAATTCCAGCAGTTCTGGGGTGTGTAACGCTTTACGTGGTGAGAAATCGGCTTCATCCGTCAGTTGGGAAAAGCGGTTCCATGGGCAAATTAGCTGGCAATCATCACAGCCGTAAATACGGTTGCCCAGCAAAGGACGGAATTCCTCAGGAATGACACCTTCATATTCAATGGTAAGGTAGGAAATACAGCGCCTGGCATCCACGGTATAAGGCGCGACAATCGCCTGGGTTGGGCACATAGTCATGCAGGCAACACAGCGCCCACAGCCTTCTTCAACCGGCTGGTCAACGGGCAGTGGGATATCCACCAGTAACTCACCAAGAAAAAAGAATGAGCCGGCTTCTTTGTTGAGGATAAGTGAGTGCTTACCTGTCCAGCCTAACCCGGCTTTTTCAGCCAGAGGGCGTTCAAGAAGAGGCGCTGAATCTACGAAAGGTCTAAAATTCAGTTCAGTACAGTGTTCACGAATGCGCTCGCCGAGTTGCTTCAGGCGCTGGCGTAGTAGCTTGTGGTAATCGCGCCCCAGCGCATAACGGCTGACATAACCAAGGCGTGGGTTCTTCAGCGTACTGGCAAAAGCGGCACCGGTGGGGAGATAATTCATGCGCACACTGATAACCCGCAATGTACCCGGCAATAATTCATGGGGGCGAGCGCGCATCATGCCATGGCGTGCCATCCACTCCATTTCTCCGTGATACTGTTTGTCGAGCCATGCCTGGAGCGCGGGTTCACTGGCGCTCAGGTCTGTATCGCAAATACCGACCTGCTGGAACCCCAGTTCCTTGCCCCACTGTTTAATTTTTTGCGCTAATTCACCAAGAACGAAGGGCTGAGACATGACGGACCATTACCTGAACAGAAACTCTGCAAGTATACCACAGTCAGTCTGGTCCGCAGACTGGTTGCGTAAGGCGGAAGCCCGGGCTGCGGCCGCAACGGGTGTCTCACTGTATGAACTGATGCAGCGGGCGGGTGAAGCCGCGTTTGCTGTCGCCCGCAGTACTTTTCCCGCAAGCCACCACTGGCTGGTGTTATGCGGCCACGGTAACAACGGCGGTGACGGCTATGTGGTTGCCCGTTATGCGCAGGCTGCCGGTATTCAGGTTACTGTACTGGCAGTTGAGAGCGACAAACCCTTGCCGGATGAAGCGCAGGCCGCACGCAGCGCCTGGCTGGCGGCGGGGGGGCTCATTTCCCCGGTTACCTCGGCCTGGCCGCAGCAGGTTGACCTGATTGTCGATGGGCTACTGGGAACCGGTATTCGCCAGGCTCCCAGAGAAAACCTTGCCGCGGTAATCGAGCAGGTGAACCAGCACCCGGCTCCGGTATTGGCTCTGGATGCGCCATCAGGCCTGGATGCCAATACCGGCACCACGCCGGGGGCGGTAGTCTCAGCCAGCCATACAGTGACGTTTATCGCCCTGAAAACCGGCTTGTTGACCGGGAAAGCCCGCGATGTAGTGGGGCAACTGCATTACCATGCTCTGGGGCTGGAAGGCTGGCTGGCGGAGCAGGATGCGCCGGTGAAGCGTTTTGATCAGGGTGACCTGAAATGCTGGTTGCATCCGCGCAGAGCGACATCCCATAAAGGGAACCATGGCCGCCTGGTGGTGATTGGCGGCGATACCGGTACTGCCGGGGCGATTCGCATGGCTGGTGAAGCGGCGCTGCGTGCCGGAGCTGGTTTGGTCAGGGTACTGACACGCCCGGAAAATGCCACTGCGTTATTGACTGCGCGCCCGGAATTGATGGTTCAGGCTCTGACGCCTGAATCGCTCGATGAGAGCCTGCGCTGGGCAGATGTCGTGGTGATTGGCCCGGGGCTGGGCCAGCAGGACTGGGGGCGTGATGCCTTTGAACGCGTAAAGCATTCGGCTAAACCGATGCTATGGGATGCGGATGCACTGAACCTTCTGGCAATAAATCCCATAACAGGTGACAATCGCGTGATGACGCCGCATCCTGGCGAAGCCGCGCGTTTGCTGGGGTGCTCTGTTGCTGAAATCGAAAGTGATCGCTTACTTTCCGCCCGCCGTCTGGTTGAGCAATATGGCGGGTGTGTGGTGCTGAAAGGTGCGGGCACTGTTATCGCCACTGCCGGTCGCCAGGCTATTATTGACGTGGGCAATCCAGGCATGGCAAGTGGCGGTATGGGGGATGTGTTGTCTGGTATTATCGGGGCGTTATTAGCCCAGCATCTTCCGCTATTTGATGCTGCCTGCGCGGGCTGTGTGGCGCATGGTGCCGCTGCAGATAGTTTGGCGGCACGTTATGGCACACGCGGTATGCTGGCAATGGATCTATTGTCTGCACT
Source organism: Mangrovibacter sp. MFB070 (assembly GCF_000705335.1). Lineage (NCBI taxonomy): Bacteria > Pseudomonadati > Pseudomonadota > Gammaproteobacteria > Enterobacterales > Enterobacteriaceae > Mangrovibacter > Mangrovibacter sp. MFB070. Next base: position 43,011 of record NZ_JJMI01000005.1, on the reverse strand, counting down.
GTATTCGTTTGTTAACCCTGAAATTGAATTGATGAAATCATGACAAATTGTGTTATCCCACTGGCCGATGAACAGGCAACGATTCACCTTGGCGAACGTCTCGCAAAAGCCTGCCAGGGGGCGACGGTAATTTATTTATATGGTGATCTGGGTGCCGGTAAAACCACGTTCAGCCGGGGCTTCTTGCAGGCCCTGGGGCATAAGGGCAATGTGAAAAGCCCAACTTACACCCTGGTAGAACCTTATGACCTTGGCGATATGATGGTGTATCACTTTGACCTGTACCGCCTGGCAGACCCGGAAGAACTCGAATTTATGGGCATTCGTGATTACTTTACCCGTGATGCGATTTGCCTGGTTGAATGGCCGCAGCAAGGTACTGGTGTGTTACCCGAGCCTGATGTAGAACTGCATTTATCCTGGCAGGGAGAAGGTCGTGAAGCGGTAGTCACCCCTGTCTCTGAAGCAGGAACGGCTTTGGTGGCCCGTCTGGCTAATTAACAAGGAAGATTGCATGTCTGTTCGGGGAATCATGTGGCTGTTAGCCACCATTGTGTTGATGTTATGTTTGCCTGTCCGCGCGGCGACCGTTGCGGATATTCAGGTATCGAATGGCGCTGAACAGGCCAGAATTACGTTTTTGTTTATGGGTGACCCGCAGTACCGGTTCTCCCAGTCCTCTCCCCGAACGGTGTTACTTGATATTCAACAAAGTGGTGTGATTCAGGGCCTGCCTCTGGTATTCAGTGGCGACAATCTGGTGCATCAAATTCGCTCCACTTCGTCTGGCGACCCACAAACACTGCGCCTGGCGGTGGATTTAACCGAAAAAGGGACGGTTCGCGCCAGCAAACAGGCCCGGGGCGCTCAGGTTGCTGTGGTCTTTACTATCGATGCCGTGAAACCGCCGCCAGCGCCACCTGTAGCTGCAGCGCCAGTTGTTAAACCAACACCGTCAACCCGTACACCGGTTACAGCAAGCGTACCAGACAGTGGCCGCAACCCGTTTCACAGTGATGAACCGAAAGTCACTGGCGTGGTGAGCACTCGCACACCGCCTCAGCCAGTGAGAAGCCGCCCGTCTGCTGGTGGTAGCCAGGTGGTGGTGGCGATTGATGCAGGCCATGGCGGGCAGGATCCGGGGGCGATTGGCGCAGGCGGCACTCGCGAGAAAAACGTCACGTTATCTGTTGCCCGAAAACTGCGTACCTTACTGAATAATGACCCGATGTTTAAAGGTGTGCTGACTCGCGATGGCGACTACTTCATCTCGGTGATGGGGCGTTCGGAAGTAGCCCGTAAACAGAATGCCAACTTGCTGGTTTCCATTCATGCCGATGCCGCGCCAAACCGTGAAGCCACCGGCGCTTCCGTTTGGGTACTGTCCAACCGCCGGGCAGACAGCGAAATGGCTGGCTGGCTGGAGCAACATGAAAAGCAGTCTGAGTTGCTGGGGGGCGCGGGAGATGTGCTGGCAAACCAGGCCGATCCCTACCTGAGCCAGGCTGTGCTGGATTTACAGTTTGGTCACTCACAGCGAGTTGGTTATGATGTCGCCACTTATGTGATTCGCCAGTTAAATAACATTGGTGATTTGCACAAGCGCCATCCGGAGCATGCCAGCCTTGGCGTGCTGCGTTCTCCGGATATCCCTTCATTGCTGGTGGAAACCGGGTTTATCAGTAACAGCCGCGAAGAGCAGTTACTGGCGAGTGATGACTACCAGCAAAAAATTGCCAATGCGATTTACCAGGGGCTGAGAAACTATTTCATTGCTAATCCGTTACAGGCATCACCCGGTGGTCAAACAAACGGTATGATTAGCCGCAATTCACAGTAAGGAGAGGCCATGCCGATTCAGGTACTACCACCACAACTGGCAAACCAGATAGCCGCTGGCGAGGTGGTTGAGCGCCCGGCATCGGTCGTGAAAGAGCTGGTTGAAAATAGCCTGGATGCGGGTGCAACGCGTATTGATATTGATATTGAACGCGGTGGCGCAAAGTTGATTCGCATACGTGATAACGGTAGCGGCATTGGCAAAGATGAGCTGGCGCTGGCTTTATCGCGCCATGCAACCAGTAAAATAGCCTCGCTGGACGACCTGGAAGCCATCATGAGCCTTGGCTTTCGTGGTGAAGCGCTTGCCAGTATCAGCTCCGTTTCCCGGTTAACCCTGACTTCCCGTACAGCAGACCAGCAGGAAGCCTGGCAGGCTTATGCGGAAGGGCGCGAGATGGCAGTCACAGTCAAACCCGCAGCTCACCCTCAGGGCACCACGCTGGAAGTGCTGGATTTGTTTTATAACACCCCGGCACGGCGCAAGTTTATGCGCACAGAAAAAACCGAATTTGCTCATATCGATGAAATTATTCGCCGTATCGCGCTGGCCCGCTTTGATGTCACAATTAATTTGTCCCATAACGGCAAAATGGTCCGCCAGTACAGGGCGGTGAAAGCGGGGTCACAAGAAGAGCGCCGCCTGGGCGCCATTTGTGGCACTGCATTTATGGAACACGCGCTGGCGATTGAATGGCAGCACGGTGATTTAGGGCTGAAAGGCTGGGTGGTGGCGCCAGACAGCCACAACCCGGCAAATGCTGATATCCAGTACAGCTACGTTAATGGCCGAATGATGCGTGATAAATTGATTAATCATGCCATTCGCCAGGCCTGCGAAGACCGCCTGGGGCAGGACCAGTTACCGGCTTATGTCCTGTATCTCACCGTTGACCCACATCAGGTGGATGTGAATGTTCACCCGGCGAAACACGAAGTGCGTTTTCATCAGTCGCGCCTGGTACATGATTTTATTTATCAGGGCGTATTGAGTGTCTTCCAGCAATATCAGGAAAACCCATTAGGGTTAAACGGCGCGCTTGCAGATGCCCCTGCGGCCAGTGCATGGCAGCCGGAGAACCGCACCGCCGCCGGGGAAAATCAGTTTACCCGCAGCCCTTCGGCCCCAGAAAACCGGGCAGCTTCGCTGCACGAAACCCCTGATAAACATGACACCGCACCGCAATTCAGTGAACGCCCGTCCGGGGGAACATCTTCCGCGCGTTTATCCGGTGCTGAGCACTATTCCGGCGGGGCTGGGTCTTCTGGCGGCAGGTCTGCTTCGGATACTGGCCATTCTGGTTCTGGCGGGCAGGCCGCGCACAATAGCTGGCCTAATGCCGTGCCGGGCTACCAGAAAAAACAAGGTGCGTTATACCAAAAACTGCTGGAGACGCCACAGGCGCTTGCGGCAACTGAACAACCCGCTGAGGCAGCGGCCGGGGACCACGTATTGTCTGCTCGCGAGCAAAGCCTGGGGCGTGCACTGGCAGTGGTCGCCCCGGATATGGTGCTGCTTGAGCGGCGCTCAGGTATCTGCCTGATGGCATTGCCTGTCGCACAGCGCTGGTTACGGCGTGCGCAGCTTATGCCGGGGCAGGAAAAAGCCTGCGCACAACCCTTGTTGATACCGGTACGGCTGAAACTGGATGCCGGGGAACGGGCAACCCTGAAACAGCAGCAAGAAACACTACAAAATTTAGGGATAATCTTAGATATTGACGCGCAATTTGTGACTGTGCGCGCAGTGCCTTTACCCTTGAGGCAACAAAATTTACAAAACTTGATTCCTGACCTGATAGGCTACCTGGCCGGACAAAAAGAATGTGATGCAGCGCAAATTGCGCACTGGCTGGCAGGAAAGCTGGAAAGCGAACCCCGTGAGTGGTCCCTTTCTCAGGCGATTACTCTCCTGACAGAACTGGAGCGCCTTTGCCCACAGTTGGTAATGTCCCCGCCAGGTGGTCTGTTGCAACCTATTGATTTGAAACCGGCGATAAGCGCTCTGAAACATGACTGAAGTGAGTAAGCAAAACCTGCCAAAGGCAATTTTTTTGATGGGGCCAACCGCCTCCGGTAAAACCGCACTGGCAATCACATTACGGCGTTTTTTACCCGTAGAGTTGATTAGTGTTGACTCTGCCCTGATATATAAGGGAATGGATGTCGGTACGGCAAAACCGGATGCACAAGAACTGGCACAGGCACCTCACCGGTTGTTGGATATTCGGGATCCTTCTGAGGCGTATTCCGCAGCAGATTTTCGCCGCGATGCTTTGGCTGAAATGGAATCCATCACCGCTTCCGGGAAAATTCCGTTGTTGGTCGGTGGAACTATGCTTTATTTCAAAGCATTACTGGAAGGGCTGTCACCTTTGCCTTCCGCTGATGCGGCAATAAGAGCACAGATTGAGCAGCAAGCACAGGCACAAGGATGGGATGCTTTACACAGGCAATTACAGGCAATAGATCCTGTTTCTGCCGGGCGTATTCATCCGAATGATCCTCAAAGACTTTCCCGGGCACTGGAAGTTTTTTTTATTTCGGGTAAAACTTTAACTGAGTTGACGCAAACGTCAGGGGAAGCTCTGCCTTATCAGGTGCATCAGTTCGCCATCGCCCCGGCGAGCCGTGAACTGCTCCATCAGCGTATTGAGCAGCGGTTTCATCAGATGTTGGCTTCGGGATTTGAAGCAGAAGTGCGGGCGCTTTTTGCCCGCGGCGATTTGCATACGGACATGCCTTCCATTCGTTGTGTGGGGTATCGCCAGATGTGGTCTTATCTGGCGGGGGAGTACACCAGGGACGAAATGGTTTATCGCGGTATTTGCGCCACGAGGCAGTTGGCCAAGCGTCAAATGACCTGGTTGCGGGGGTGGGAAGGTGTTCACTGGCTTGACAGTGATAACCCTGAACAAGCCTGCAATGAAGTATTACAGGTAGTTGGTGCGAAGGCTGACTGAATGTGTACAATTGAACCGCATCGTGCGCGAGATTTTACGTCTTTTTATGAGCCTGAGGGTTCTTTAGTACAAACAACAAGCATATAAGGAAAAGATAGAATGGCTAAGGGGCAATCTTTGCAAGATCCGTTTCTGAACGCATTGCGTCGGGAACGTGTTCCAGTTTCTATTTATTTGGTGAATGGTATTAAGCTGCAAGGTCAGATTGAGTCTTTTGACCAGTTTGTGATTCTGTTGAAAAACACAGTCAGCCAAATGGTTTATAAGCACGCGATTTCTACTGTTGTTCCGTCCCGCCCTGTTTCTCATCACAACAATCCGGGCGCTACGGGTAGCAATAGTAATTTCCATCACGGTGGTAATGCGCAAGGCGCAGGATCACAACAGGACAGCGACAGCGCTGAATAAGTTGCTGGCTGTTAATCCACGCCGGGGAACCAGGTTATCTGTGTTCCCCGCTGGTATTTTGAGAGGTTTTACGCTTGTTTGACCGTTATGACGCCGGTGAGCAGGCGGTACTGGTACACATCTATTTTTCGCAAGACAAAGACATGGAAGATCTCCAGGAGTTTGAATCTCTGGTTTCTTCCGCTGGTGTCGACGCTTTGCAGGTGATTACTGGTACCCGTAAGGCGCCGCACCCGAAGTACTTTGTTGGTGAAGGTAAGGCCGAAGAGATTGCTGATGCAGTGAAAGCCACTGGGGCATCAGTTGTTCTTTTCGACCATGCATTAAGCCCTGCTCAGGAACGTAATCTTGAGCGTTTATGCGAATGTCGGGTTATCGACAGGACCGGACTCATTCTGGATATATTTGCCCAGCGGGCGCGTACACATGAAGGGAAATTGCAGGTGGAACTGGCGCAGTTGCGTCACCTTGCTACCCGTCTGGTACGTGGCTGGACCCACCTTGAACGCCAAAAAGGGGGGATAGGCCTGCGTGGCCCGGGTGAAACGCAGCTGGAAACGGACCGCCGTTTGTTGCGTAACCGCATATCCCAAATTTTATCGCGCCTTGAACGTGTTGAGAAACAACGTGAACAAGGCCGGCGGGCACGAACCCGTGCGGATGTTCCCACCGTTTCGCTGGTGGGGTATACCAACGCCGGGAAATCCACACTATTCAACAGCCTGACGACTGCGGAAGTTTATGCAGCCGATCAGCTCTTCGCAACACTCGATCCTACCTTGCGCCGTATTGATGTGGCGGATGTGGGTGAAACTGTGCTGGCGGATACCGTTGGGTTTATTCGTCATTTACCGCATGACCTGGTGGCGGCGTTTAAAGCCACATTGCAGGAAACGCGCCAGGCAACACTGTTACTGCATGTTATTGATGCATCAGATGTCAGGGTGCAGGAGAACATCGATGCCGTAAATGCGGTACTTGATGAAATTGATGCACTGGAAATCCCTACGCTGCTGGTGATGAACAAAATCGACTGCCTGGACGGTTTTGCGCCACGTATCGACAGGGATGAAAATAATGTACCAGTTCGTGTCTGGCTTTCTGCGCAGACAGGAGAAGGTATACCACTGCTTTTCCAGGCTTTAACGGAACGTTTATCCGGGGAGATTGCGTTGCATACGTTACGTTTACCTCCTCAGGCCGGGCGTTTGAGAAGCCGGTTTTATCAGCTTCAGGCGATAGAAAAAGAGTGGATGGAGGACGATGGCAGCATGGGCCTGCAGGTGCGTTTGCCTGTGGTTGACTGGCGTCGCCTTTGTAAACAAGAACCTGCGTTGGTGGATTACATCACCTGATGCAGGTATGCCCTGAAGACACTTCCCCTGCGGGGGATATCACCGCATAACAAGTATGGAGCATAAACATGGCGTGGAATCAGCCCGGTAATAACGGACAGGACCGCGACCCGTGGGGCAGCAGCAATAATCAAGGCGGCAACTCTGGGGGAAGCAAAGGAGGGCGGGATCAGGGGCCACCTGATCTGGATGATATCTTCCGTAAACTGAGTAAAAAGCTCGGTGGGTTTGGCGGCGGTAGTGGCTCAGGCAATAATACACCGCAAGGTTCGCGTAGCCCTGTGGGCGGGCGCATCGTTGGTATTGTTGTCGCAGCTGCCGTGATAATTTGGGCCGCCAGCGGTTTCTATACCATCAAAGAAGCGGAACGTGGGGTTGTTACCCGCTTCGGGAAATTCAGCCATCTGGTGGAGCCGGGCCTGAACTGGAAGCCGACTTTCATTGATGAAGTCCGGCCGGTTAACGTGGAATCAGTACGCGAGCTGGCAGCGTCTGGCATCATGCTGACAGCCGATGAAAACGTCGTGCGCGTAGAAATGAACGTGCAGTACCGGGTAACCGACCCTGAAAAATATTTGTTCAGTGTGACCAGCCCGGATGACAGCCTGCGCCAGGCGACAGATAGCGCACTGCGCGGTGTTATCGGCAAATACACGATGGATAAAATTCTGACAGAAGGCCGTACGCTGATTCGCGCCGATACCCAGCGCGAACTGGAAGAAACCATCAGGCCTTATAACATGGGGATTACGTTGCTGGATGTGAACTTCCAGACGGCGCGTCCGCCAGAAGAAGTAAAAGCCGCGTTTGATGATGCGATTGCCGCGCGTGAGAACGAACAGCAATACATTCGTGAAGCAGAAGCTTATGCGAATGAAGTTCAGCCGCGAGCGAATGGTCAGGCACAGCGTATTCTGGAAGAAGCCCGTGCTTATAAAGCGCAGACAGTTCTGGAAGCGCAGGGTGAAGTAGCTCGCTTTGCAGAATTGCTGCCGCAATACAAAGCCGCCCCGGAAATTACCCGCGAGCGTTTGTATATCGAAACCATGGAAAAAGTGCTGAGCCACACACGCAAAGTACTGGTAAACGATAATGGCAATAAACTGATGGTGTTGCCGCTTGACCAATTGATGAAGGGGGCATCCTCTTCTGATGCAAAGCCGGAAAGCAGCAGTAGCACCAGTCAATTGTTACATCTTCCGCCTGTCTCTGGCTCCGGCGGCAGTGCTGCCAGCAAATCGTCATCCAGCCAGGGCGATATCATGGACCAGCGCCGTGCGGATGCGCAGCGTAACGACTACCAGCGCCGTGGAGGGGAGTAACAATGCGTAAATCGTTGATTGGAATTATTATTGTTGTGCTGGTTGTTATGTACACCTCGCTGTTCACGGTGAAAGAAGGCGAGCGTGGCATTGTCCTGCGCTTTGGTAAAGTGCTGCGTAACAACGACAACATCCCTGAGGTGTTCGAACCGGGTCTGCACTTTAAACTGCCGTTTATCACTACCGTGAAAACGCTGGATGCACGTATCCAGACTATGGATAACCAGGCAGACCGCTTCGTTACCAAAGAGAAAAAAGACCTGATTGTTGATTCCTATATTAAATGGCGGATCAGCGATTTCAGCCGCTACTACCTGGCAACAGGTGGTGGGGATGTTTCTCAGGCCGAAGTGTTGTTAAAACGTAAGTTCAGTGACCGTCTGCGTTCTGAAATTGGCCGCCTGGATGTAAAAGACATCGTGACGGATTCCCGTGGGCGTTTAACGCTGGAAGTGCGTGATGCGCTGAACTCCGGTTCTGCCGGTTCCGACGATGAAGTGGCCACGCCAGCAGCTGACGATGCCATTGCAACGGCGGCAGCCCGTGTGGAGCAGGAAACGAATGGTAAAGTTGCTGCGGTGAACCCGAACAGTATGGCGGCGCTGGGGATTGAAGTGGTTGATGTCCGCATCAAGCAAATCAACCTGCCAGCAGAAGTCTCTGAAGCGATTTACAACCGTATGCGTGCTGAGCGTGAAGCCGTTGCCCGTCGCCACCGCTCTCAGGGCCAGGAAGAAGCAGAGAAATTGCGTGCCGCTGCTGACTATGAAGTGACGCGCACTCTGGCTGAAGCACAACGCCAGGCTCTGATTGAACGCGGGGAAGGGGATGCACAGGCAGCGAAACTGTTTGCTGACGCATTCGGCAAAGACCCGGATTTCTTCGCCTTTATTCGTAGCCTCAAAGCGTATCAAAGCAGCTTTGGCGGCAACGATGTCATGGTGATGAGCCCGGACAGTGACTTCTTCCGCTACATGAAGACACCAACAGGTAATTCACGCTAAGATAGCGAACATTCTTTGTTAAAGAGCCGGTTTATTCCGGCTCTTTTTTTGTCCGTGGAAAATAAAAAATGAACACAACAATTTGGATGGCAGTTGCACTGGTATTAGTGCTGGAAGGGATTGGTCCAATGATATATCCCAGTGCCTGGCGCAAAATGGTACAGAGCCTGTCGCAATTGCCTGACCATTTGTTACGCCGTTTTGGGGGCGGTCTTGTGGTTGCCGGCATCGTTGTCTACTACATGTTGACGAAAACGATTAACTGAGCAGAAAACCGGCAAAAAACTCAAAATCTGTATATAAAAAGGGCTGAACATCGGGGGATCCGGTGGTAGAATCCATTTTTAAGCAAACGGTGATTTTGAAAAATGGGTAACAACGTCGTCGTACTGGGCACCCAATGGGGTGACGAAGGTAAAGGGAAGATCGTCGATCTCCTGACCGAACGAGCAAAATATGTTGTACGCTATCAGGGCGGTCACAACGCAGGTCATACTCTCGTAATCAACGGTGAAAAAACCGTTCTGCATCTTATTCCTTCAGGTATTCTTCGCGAAAATGTCGTTAGCATTATCGGCAACGGCGTAGTGTTGTCTCCTTCCGCGTTGATGAAAGAGATGAAAGAACTGGAAGACCGTGGTGTTCCGGTACGTGAACGTCTGTTGTTGTCTGAAGCTTGCCCGCTGATCCTGGATTACCATGTGGCGCTGGATAACGCGCGTGAAAAAGCACGTGGCGCGAAAGCTATTGGTACTACCGGGCGTGGTATCGGCCCTGCTTATGAAGATAAAGTAGCTCGCCGTGGTCTGCGTGTGGGCGACCTGTTCGATAAAGCAGTCTTCGCTGAAAAACTGAAAGAAGTGATGGAATATCACAACTTCCAGTTAGTGAACTACTACAAAGTTGAAGCGGTTGATTACCAGAAAGTTCTGGATGATGTCATGGCTATCGCCGACATCCTGACCGCCATGGTGGTTGACGTTTCTGACTTGCTGGATAAAGCCCGTCTGCGTGGTGAACACATCATGTTTGAAGGTGCTCAGGGTACGTTGCTGGATATCGACCACGGTACTTATCCGTATGTCACCTCTTCCAACACCACTGCTGGTGGCGTGGCAACGGGTTCTGGCCTTGGCCCACGTTACGTTGATTACGTACTGGGTATTATCAAAGCTTACTCTACCCGTGTTGGCGCCGGTCCGTTCCCGACAGAGCTGTTCGATGATGTCGGCGAATACCTGTGCAAACAAGGTAATGAATATGGTGCAACCACTGGCCGCCGCCGCCGTACTGGCTGGCTGGACACCGTGGCGGTTCGCCGTGCGGTACAGATCAACTCCTTGTCTGGTTTCTGCCTGACCAAACTGGATGTGCTGGATGGTCTGGATGAAGTGAAACTGTGTGTTGCTTACCGTATGCCAGATGGTCGTGAAGTAACAGTAACGCCAATGGCTGCAGATGACTGGGCAGGTATTGAACCTATTTACGAATCTATGCCTGGCTGGTCTCAAAGCACCTTTGGTGTGAAAGACCGCAGCCTGTTGCCTCAGGCTGCACTGAACTACATTCAACGCATTGAAGAACTGACAGGTGTACCGGTAGATATCATCTCCACCGGTCCGGATCGTACTGAAACCATGATCCTGCGCGACCCTTACGACGCGTAATCACTTCCGGGCAGAAAGGCTCCTTTCTGCCCTGTTATTTCCAGTTGGGTTCAAAACGCCAAAAAACACATCAAAAACAGGATAAACCCTGCCTTTTTTGCACCTTTTCCTAAATAAATTAGCGGCCTGGCTGGTGGCTGGTTTATCATCAATACAAATCCCCTGCCAGGGGAGTAAGCCCTTTGTGCAGCTATCTGAGGTTGATGTGCAGTTAACAAGTTTTACTGACTATGGCTTGCGCGCGCTGATTTATATGGCGGCTTTGCCAAAAGATCGTATGACCAGTATCTCCGAAGTGACACAGGTTTATGGTGTGTCGCGTAATCATATGGTCAAAATTATTAACCAGCTTAGCCGGGCAGGTTATGTCGATGCTGTCCGGGGTAAAAATGGCGGTATTCGCCTGGGTAAACCGGCTGAAAGCATTCGTATTGGCGATGTCGTCCGGGCGCTTGAACCGTTGCAACTGGTTAATTGCAGCGGTGAGTTTTGCCACATCACCCCGGCTTGCAGGCTCAGGCAAGTGCTGGCACAAGGTGTGCAGCATTTTCTTCAGGAGCTTGATAACCACACCCTGGCAGAAATGGTGGATGCAAACCCACCGCTTTATCAATTACTACAGGTGGAATAAATGCCTGAACTGCCTGAGGATGACAACGGAGGAACCGATATGTCACAAGATCCTTTCCAGGAACGCGAAGCAGAAAAATATGCCAATCCTATTCCCAGCAGGGAGTTCATTCTTGATCATCTGTCAAAGCAGGAAAAACCTGCTAACCGTGAAGAACTGGCAAAAGCATTAGGAATTGAAGGCGAAGAGCAAACGGAAGCATTGCGTCGCCGCCTGCGCGCTATGGAGCGTGACGGCCAACTGGTCTTCACTCGTCGCCAGTGCTACGCCTTACCGGAGCGCCTTGACCTGGTGAAAGGCACCGTGATGGGCCACCGCGATGGTTATGGCTTCTTGCGGGTTGAAGGCCGGGCAGATGATCTGTACCTGTCTTCTGAACAAATGAAAGCCTGCATCCACGGTGATGTAGTGCTGGCCCAGCCGCTCGGCGCAGATCGTCGTGGCCGCCGGGAAGCCCGTATTGTGCGGGTTCTGGTACCGAAAACCAGCCAAATTGTTGGTCGCTATTTTATTGATGCAGGGGTTGGGTTTGTTGTTCCGGATGACAGCCGCCTGAGCTTCGATATTCTTATTCCACCGGAAGAGATCATGGGTGCCCGCATGGGGTTCATGGTGGTGGTGGAACTGACCCAACGCCCCACCCGCCGCACCAAAGCAATAGGTAAAATTGTTGAAGTGCTCGGTGAAAATATGGGCACAGGTATGGCAGTGGATATCGCGCTGCGTACTCATGAAATTCCTTATGTCTGGCCGCAGGCTGTTGAAGAACAGATTGCCGGGCTGAAAGAACAAGTGCCGGAATCTGCCAAAGCAGGGCGTGTCGATTTACGCGACTTACCCCTGGTCACCATTGATGGTGAAGATGCCCGCGACTTTGATGACGCCGTTTATTGTGAGAAAAAACGCGGCGGCGGCTGGCGTTTGTGGGTGGCGATTGCGGATGTCAGTTACTATGTTCGCCCTTACACCGCGCTGGATAAAGAAGCCCATAACCGCGGTACATCGGTTTACTTCCCCTCCCAGGTAGTGCCAATGCTGCCGGAAGTGCTCTCAAATGGCTTGTGCTCGCTGAACCCACAAGTTGACCGCCTGTGCATGGTTTGTGAAATGACCATCTCTTCAAAAGGCAAGTTGAGCGGCTTCCAGTTCTACGAAGCAGTCATGAGCTCCCATGCGCGCCTGACTTACACCAAGGTGTGGCATATTCTGCAAGGCGATGAAGAGCTGCGTGAGCATTACCGCCCGTTAGTGAAACACCTGGAAGAACTGCATAACCTCTACAAGGTTCTGGACAGCGCACGTGCAGAGCGTGGTGGGATCTCGTTTGAAAGCGAAGAAGCTAAATTTATCTTTAACGCAGAACGCCGCATTGAGCGTATCGAACAAACTCAGCGCAACGACGCCCACAAACTGATTGAAGAGTGCATGATTCTGGCGAACATTTCGGCCGCCCGTTTTGTGGAGAAAAACAAAGAGCCTGCGTTGTTCCGTATTCATGACCGCCCCAGCACAGAGGCTATTACCTCTTTCCGTTCAGTGCTGGCGGAGCTGGGGTTAAGCCTGCCTGGCGGTGATAAACCTGAACCGGCAGACTACTCCGCATTGTTGGCATCCATTGCAGACCGGCCTGATCATGAAATGCTGCAAACTATGTTGCTGCGTTCCATGAAACAAGCCGTGTACGACCCAGAAAACCGTGGGCACTTTGGCCTGGCGCTGCAATCTTATGCGCACTTCACATCGCCAATTCGCCGTTATCCGGACTTGTCTTTACACCGGGCAATCAAATATTTGCTCGCCCGCCAGAACGGGGAGACCGGCACCAGCACACCGGGTGGTGGCTGGCACTACGGCACGGAAGAGATGATTCAGCTTGGCCTGCATTGTTCCATGGCTGAGCGCCGTGCCGACGAAGCCACTCGCGATGTGGCAGACTGGCTGAAATGTGACTTCATGCAGGACCAGGTGGGCCAAACCTTTGGCGGCGTGATTTCCAGTGTGACCGGCTTCGGTTTCTTTGTGCGCCTTGATGACTTGTTTATCGACGGCCTGGTGCATGTCTCGTCACTGGATAATGACTACTATCGTTTCGACCAGGTAGGCCAGCGGCTGATTGGTGAATCCGGCGGGCAGACTTACCGCCTGGGGGACCATGTGGAAGTCCGGGTTGAAGGGGTCAACATGGATGAACGTAAAATCGATTTTGCGTTGATCTCCAGCGAGCGCAAAGTACGCGGTGCCGGAAAAACCGCACGGGAGAAAAGTAAAAAAAGTGCAGCCAGCACCCGGCCGCCACGGCGGCGCCAGGGCGGTAAACGTGTGAATTTCGAGCCAGACAGCGAATTCCGCAGTGAAAAGCCGAAAAAGGCACGTGCACCAAAAAATAAAAAAGCGAAAAAACCTTCGGAAAAAACACGTAAAATCGCCGAAGCAACCAAAGCGAAGCGTGCGGCGAAGAAAAAAGCGCAATAGTGCAGCCTACGGCTGGTAAACTAATAGCAGGCTCCGTCCAACCGGGCGGAGTTTTGTTTTTTGACTGTAACCCGGGCACTGTGCCCAGAGTGAGTACCATACATGAGTGAAATGATTTACGGCATTCATGCCGTGCAGGCCTTGCTGGACAGAGCACCGGAGCGTTTTCAGGAAGTGTTTATCCTGAAAGGCCGCGAAGACAAGCGTCTGTTACCTCTGATTCATTCCCTTGAATCATTGGGGATAGTTATCCAAATGGCGAATCGCCAGTGGCTGGATGATAAGTCCGAAGGCGCTGTCCACCAGGGGATCATTGCGCGTGTTAAGCCTGGCAGGCAGTACCAGGAAAATGATCTGCCTGACCTTATCGCTCAGTACGAACAGCCGTTCATACTGGTGCTGGATGGCGTAACGGATCCCCATAATCTGGGGGCCTGCCTGCGTAGTGCTGATGCCGCCGGGGTCCATGCGGTAATTGTGCCAAAAGACCGTTCTGCGCAACTTAACGCGACAGCCAAAAAAGTGGCCTGTGGTGCCGCAGAAAATGTGCCGCTGATTCGGGTCACTAACCTTGCCCGTACTCTGCGGTTACTGAAAGACGAAAACGTCTGGATTGTCGGCACGGCAGGTGAGGCGGACCATACGCTGTATCAAAGCAAAATGACTGGCCCGATGGCACTGGTCATGGGCGCGGAAGGGGAAGGCATGCGCCGTCTCACCCGTGAACATTGTGATGAGCTTATCAGCATCCCGATGGCAGGCACAGTTTCTTCCCTGAACGTGTCTGTGGCGACAGGTGTGTGCCTGTTTGAAGCGGTGCGCCAGCGCAGTAAATAACGGAATCCGGTCAGGGCGCACGCTTTGTGACTCTGCCCGGTGATAAACCGCCAGCACAGTCCATACTTTATGTAATGGCATAAAGGGAGACAAACCATGCGCTGGCAAACTCATACCGTCTTTAATCAACCCACTCCACTGATTAACAGTAATTTATTCCTCTCTGATAGTGCACTGCGCGATGCCGTTATTCGCGAAGGTGCTGGCTGGGATGGCGAGTTACTCGCCAGTATTGGGCAGCAACTTGGCTCGGCGGAGTCACTAGAACTTGGGCGGCTGGCAAATGCCAACCCACCAGAACTGCTCCGTTATGACCCGCGCGGAGAACGCATTGACGAAGTGCGCTTTCACCCTTCCTGGCATTTATTGATGCAGGGCCTGTTTGCTAACCGGGTACATAACCTTCCCTGGTTGAAAGACCCTCAGCCTGACGCTTTTGCTGCGCGTGCTGCCCGTTTTATTCTTCATGCTCAGGTTGAAGCGGGAACCTTGTGCCCGGTTACCATGACCTTTGCCGCAACGCCATTATTACAACAGGCGTTACCCGCAGAATTTCGCAACTGGCTGCCATCATTGCTCAGCGACCGTTACGATGCCCATCAGTTACCCGCGACACAGAAAAAAGGCCTGCTGATTGGTATGGGCATGACAGAAAAGCAGGGCGGTTCTGATGTGATGAGCAACACCACCAGAGCAGATCCAGAGACAGTACCCGGGTGTGGCATGCCTTACCGCCTGGTAGGGCATAAATGGTTTTTCTCTGTTCCCCAGAGTGACGCGCACCTGGTACTGGCACAGGCGCGAGGCGGGTTGTCGTGTTTCTTTGTTCCCCGCCTGTTGCCTGATGGTGAGCGTAATGCCTTAAGCCTGGCGCGCCTTAAAGATAAGCTTGGCAACCGCTCTAACGCCAGTAGCGAAGCAGAACTGTTCGATGCCCATGGCTGGCTGATTGGTGAAGAAGGTGAGGGCGTTCGCCATATCCTGCGTATGGGAGCGATGACGCGTTTTGATTGCGCGCTGGGCAGCCATGGCCTGATGCGCAGGGCATTCGCCGTCGCGTTATACCATGCGCATCAACGCCAGGTATTCGGCAAACATCTGGTGGATCAGCCATTAATGCGCCAGGTGCTGGGGCGTATGGCGTTACAACTCGAAGGGCAAACGGCCTTTTTATTCCGCCTGGCGGGCGCACTGGGGCAACGGGGGGATGTAAATCAACAATTGTGGGCGCGCTTATTCACCCCGGCAGCGAAGTTCCATATCTGCAAGTCAGGCATTCCCTTTGTGGCAGAAGCCATGGAGGTACTGGGGGGCATTGGTTATTGCGAAGAAAGCGAGTTACCCCGTTTGTACCGGGAAATGCCAGTGAACAGTATTTGGGAAGGCTCCGGGAATATTATGTGCCTTGATGTGCTGCGTGTATTACAAAAACAGCCGGGCGTAGTGAGTTTATTGCAGGCGAATTTTGCTGAGGTCAAAGGGCAGAGCCGCCACTTCGACCGCACCTGGCGGCAATTACAGGCGCATTTGCGTAAGCCTGGCGAAGCATTCAGCCGGCAAATTACCAGCCAGTTAGCACTCCTTGCCACTGGTGCTGAAATGTTGCGCCACCTGCCCCCACGTATTGCGGAAACCTGGTGCCAGATGGCGCTGGACTCACGTGGCGATCACTTAATTGATGAGCCGGTACTCTCTGATATCCTGCTCAGGGCGACCGGTGGCGCAGGGTGATGGCTGTCTTTTATATGGAACAGCTTCACTAATTCCGTCAGGTGGTGGCCCTGGCTTCTCAGGCTGTGGGCCACTTCTTCCGTGCGGGCAATGCGCCGGGCATTAATATGTGTGGACTCGCCAATTTGTGTCATCGCTATATTAACCTGGCCAATACCGGCAGACTGCTCCTGCGAAGCCGAGCTGATGGTGGTAATTAACTGGTTGATGTGCTCAATATGCCCGGTAATATCCTCCATCGACTGGCTGGTTTGCTGCGACAACACATGGCCTTCGCTAACCTTTTCCAGTGTGTCTGCAATTAACTGGTCAATTTCTTTCACGGCATTCGCACTGCGTGCGGCCAGAGCCCGGACTTCCTGGGCGACCACGGCAAACCCTTTGCCGTGTTCACCGGCACGAGCAGCTTCTACCGCCGCGTTCAGTGCCAGAATATTGGTTTGAAAAGCAATCGACTCAATAACATGGGTGATATCCGCAATCCGCTGTGATGCTTCACGAATTGCATCCATGGTGGTGACCGCGTGTTTTACCGTGATACCGCCGCTGTGCACTGCCTGCGTTGTCTCTTCAACTAACCCTTGTGCCGTTCCCATATTGTCCGCGTTCTGCGCAACAGTAGTGGCAAGCTGCCCCATACTGGCCGATGTTTCTTCAACACTGCTGGCCTGTTTGGTAATTTGCTCACCAATTTCATCACTGTCGGTCGCCAGTGTGTCTGTGCTGTGGCTGATTTCTTCGGCCGTCTGGCGTACCTGCTGAACTATGGTATTCAGGCCATCGCCAATACCATTAATCCCTTGTATTAACTGGCCAATCTCATCATGGCGTTGTGTGTGAATCGACTGGCGCAGGTCTCCGCCAGCATACAGGTGTGCCAGGCCGATAACCTGTTGTAACGGCTGGCTGACCCAACGGCGTATCAGCCAGATAAAGAACAGCGCAAAGAGAACAACCAGTACTGCGCCAGCGACCAGGAAGCTATCACGCATGCGGGTAATATCACTCAGCAACTGATCTTTATTAACCTCAGACACAATCACCCATTTCCAGTCAGGTAACGTGGTCCAGACCAGAGCCGTATTGCCACTCTCAGGTGATTGCCATGAAGTCGAGCCGGAAGGCTGGTTTAACACCTCTTTACTGATATTTTCCGGCCAGTTGGGCGTTTTCCCTTCCTGTTTGGCATCAAATAAATATTGCCCCCAGGTTTTCCCTGGTGCATTGCTCAGAACAAAAAACTGGCCGCTTTGCCCAATGTGGCGGGAAATTACTTTTTCGCGCATCAACTGCCAGGCATCGCTGATATCGACGCCAACAAACAACACGGCAATCGTCTGCCCACTGGTATCTTTTACTGGCTGATACTCGGTGATATAGCGCTTGCCAAACAACAGCGCCAGGCCACGATAGACTTCACCTTTACTGACTTTGGCCCAGGAAGGGCTGCTACGGTCAAGCAGTGTGCCCATTGCCCGGGAGCCGTCTTCTTTGCGTAAAGATGTTGCAACCCGAACAAAGTCATCGCCCGAGCGAACAAATAATGTGGAAATTGCACCACTGCGTGCCAGGAAGTCATCGGAAAACTGGTTATTTTCGTGTAGCGGAATATCTCCGCCTTTCAGGAGTGGTACCTTGTGCCCACTTATTTCTGCAGTTTGTTGCGGGTCAACCGAGAGAGGTTGGGGCAGAAAGCTGGCAAATAGCTGAGTAAAGCTGGCCACTTCACTGTTGAGGCTGCTGTTAAACATTTGTGCCGTATCGTGAATGCCAGTGACCTGCGCTTTCATGTCTTGCAGGGCCTGTTCTTCCAGCTGTTGGCTGGCCTGGCGCCCAAGAAATACGGTAAAAATGAAAAAGAGTACCGCGACGCTACCGGCTGTCATTACTGACAAGCGCGCGCCTAATCCCCAGTATTTAAAAGAAGTCATAATATCGCTGCCGTATTTTGTGTTTTGTCATCATTAACGGCTGCTGGCAGGATAATATTTATACACAAAATGTAAGCATGTATTTCATTCAAATTTGATTCAGATCATTGATCGTTGAAAACAAAAGCAATTACACCTTAGCCAGCGGCTTAATAAATTAATCGTTTCGCTATAAATATGGCGGGGCATTATTGGGGGGGTTGAGATAAATCAGCCCATTAATTCATGGTGGGGTGTGAGTGGGGCGCAAACCACGGCTCTGCGCCTGTTGCCAGGTCGCTGAATGAAATAAGCCACCCGCAGGTGGCTTAACAGGAAAGAAGGCGATACAGACAGATAGCGTTACGAGTAGATAATGGCTTCCACATGCCAGGTGTCTTTACGAGGCGTTTCTTCCATATTCACAATACGGTAGATGGAAGCACCCTGTTCATCCGCACTTAATGCAACCAGCCGCTCAATATCCTGAGGGCTGCCAGTGACGTCTTTAAACGACAGAATGCCCATTTCATTAAATGCCGTCACCTGATCAGCATGCACATCCTCAGCTGACCTTGCACTGGTACTGACCAGTCCTGCGGACAACAGTAGAGAGGTTAATGCCAGTGATCGCTTCATAATTGCCCGCTCCATATCGATGATCTGAAAAAAATTTACAGGTCATTTCCTTGTTATTCAGCATGCAACATCCCTTGCGACATGCTGTATTGTGTCAGGCGGAAAATAAAGTCGTGCAATTCAATGTAAAGTCGTTAAAACCTGTTTAAGTATCAGGCTTTACGGTAAAGAATCGCGTTAGCCCTGCGTACACCAGGGATCATATTATCGTTGATAAACAAGATCAGATAATAATCAGCCTTTTCCCTGGTTGCGCGTTGCTTGATAGCGGCTTCCGCATCTGCCGGCCCACCACGAGTGGTGACACTGATCATCCCCATTCTTACCAGCCCTTCAGTCTGGTTACGCTGGATTTCCTGCGGCCAGGCTGCAACAGCAGGAGCCGGGCGGGGAGTTGTCCAGTTGGTACTGCAACCCGCCAGTACCAGGCATA
Organism: Mangrovibacter sp. MFB070; assembly: GCF_000705335.1. Classification (NCBI taxonomy): domain Bacteria; kingdom Pseudomonadati; phylum Pseudomonadota; class Gammaproteobacteria; order Enterobacterales; family Enterobacteriaceae; genus Mangrovibacter; species Mangrovibacter sp. MFB070. Next base: position 23,800 of record NZ_JJMI01000005.1, on the reverse strand, counting down.
AGCAAAGCGGAAGAAAACGGCGCATAGACATTTTATTTTCCTGACAAGTTGATTTTAGTGTTTGAGATAAATCTGGTAAGTCAAAAATTCACTTTCTGTTACGTGTAACGCGATTTCGCAGGATATATCACCAAAAAGCGTAATCCGTGTCTCACACTGGCATTTGGAGTTTTGGGCAACAATGGCACTGCGCTGGCCTGCCTGTGTATATAAAGGTATAGAATAGAGCGACATCCACACAAAATGCGAACGCTAAATGACAGAGATAGAGACCACTAATCTGGCCGGTTTTGAAGTTTTGCACGCGACTCCGGCTGGAAAGCGCCTCCAGCCTTTACCGACAATCATTTTCTGGCATGGTTACACTTCCTCGAAGCTGGTGTACAGCTACTTTGCTGTTGCACTGGCACAGGCTGGTTTTCGGGTGATTATGCCAGATGCACCGGAACACGGCGCACGCTTTCATGGTGATGAAGCAGGGCGTTTGCAGCATTTCTGGCAAATCCTTTATGGGAACATCCAGGAATACCCACTGTTGCGTGATGCCATTAACGCTAAAGGTTGGGTGGCAGACGGGCGGTTGGGTATCGCGGGGGCATCAATGGGTGCTATGACGGCATTAGCTGTGGCCGGGCATTACCCTGAAGTACGCTGTACCGCGAGCCTGATGGGCTCCGGGTTTTATCAGGCGCTTTCTCAATCATTGTTCCCACCTCCGTCACAACCGGATGCGGTGCTGGCCCCGTTGGCAGGCTATGAAGCCACACAATGCCTGGCACTTCTCGCCAGCCGGCCATTAATGCTCTGGCATGGTGAAGATGATGACCTGGTTCCTGCTGCAGAATCAAAACGCTTGTGGCAGTTACTGCAACAACAGCATCTGGATAGCAACCTGGTCTGCCACTGGGAATCTGGAGTAAAACACCGGATTACGCCGTATGCGCTGGATTCAACCTGCGATTTTTTCAGCCAGTCACTCTAATGTGGATTAACGCCGTGGGTGGGTAACGCCTGGCTCAGCGGGTGACGCTGTTGTTTGCTGCCCTGGTGCAAACTGGGGCATCGTTTCGCCGTGGTGGTTAATATAAATGACACCAGTACTCATCACGTCATCCATATTATGGCTGGGATCAGGCTGCGTGTTGATGGCTGCAACAGCAGGAAGCGATAACAACATGCCCGTTATCAGGGCTACCATTTTGGTTCTCATTCTGGGCTCCTTACGGCCTTTTTATAGCAAGGTGGCTCTCCTTTCTTCTGGGGGCGTTCTCTGTAAGATATTGTACTGCCTGCACTCTGTGCAGAAAGCGAACATTTCTGATAAACGTATTCAAAAAATTTCAGTCATCCTCTGTCTGTAACTTTAGTTCGCGCGGCAACACTGTTTTGGCGCTGTGTGCGTTTCCTCTGCGATTTATTTCTGTATGCCGCTTGTTATTAGCGCTCAACTTCCATAGAATGACGCGTCATTTTTCAGCCGTCTTAACACACGTTCCTTGCTTCCATGGGCTACGGCTGACCCTGACAGGAGGCTGAATAATCCGTAAGGAGCAATTCGATGCGTCATTACGAAATCGTTTTTATGGTCCATCCTGACCAGAGCGAACAGGTTCCGGGCATGATCGAGCGTTACACTGGTGCTATCACTGGTGCAGAAGGCACGATCCACCGTCTGGAAGACTGGGGCCGCCGTCAGCTGGCTTACCCGATCAACAAACTGCACAAAGCACACTACGTTCTGATGAACGTTGAAGCACCGCAGGAAGTTATCGATGAGCTGGAAACAAACTTCCGCTTCAACGATGCCGTTATCCGTAGCATGGTTATGCGTACCAAACACGCTGTAACTGAAGCTTCTCCGATGGTTAAAGCGAAAGACGAACGTCGTGAACGTCGCGATGATTTCGCTAACGAAGCCACAGAGAATGCTGCTGGGGATTCTGAAGAGTAATCGCTGATGGCTAACCGCCTGTCGTTGTCCGGCACTGTGTGCAGGGCACCTCTCAGAAAGGTCAGCCCATCAGGAATTCCTCACTGCCAGTTCGTGCTTGAGCACCGTTCAGTGCAGGAGGAAGCCGGGTTTAACCGGCAGGCGTGGTGCAGAATGCCAGTTATTATTAGCGGGCAGGCTCATCAGGCCATTACTCACAGTATAACGGTCGGCACGCAACTCACCGTACAGGGCTTTATTAGCTGCCATCAGGCGCGAAATGGTCTGAGTAAAGTGGTTTTGCATGCCGAGCAGATTGAATTGATAGATTCTGGAGACTAGCCAAATGGCACGTTATTTCCGTCGTCGCAAGTTCTGCCGTTTCACCGCGGAAGGCGTTCAAGAGATCGACTATAAAGATATCGCTACGCTGAAAAACTACATCACCGAAAGCGGTAAGATTGTCCCGAGCCGTATCACCGGTACTCGTGCAAAATACCAGCGTCAGCTGGCCCGTGCTATCAAGCGCGCGCGCTACCTGTCTCTGCTGCCGTACACTGATCGTCATCAGTAATCGGCCACGGTCAACCAATACGACTTTGAGAGGATAAGGTAATGCAAGTTATTCTGCTTGATAAAGTAGCAAACCTGGGTAGCCTGGGTGATCAGGTTAACGTTAAAGCTGGTTACGCACGTAACTTCCTGGTTCCGGCTGGTAAAGCTGTTCCGGCAACCAAGAAAAACATCGAGTTTTTCGAAACTCGTCGTGCTGAACTGGAAGCTAAACTGGCTGAAACGCTGGCTGCCGCTGAAGCTCGTGCAGAGAAAATCAATGCACTGGGCGTAGTTACCATCGCTTCTAAAGCTGGTGACGAAGGTAAACTGTTTGGTTCCATCGGTACTCGTGACATCGCTGACGCTGTAACTGCAGCTGGCGTTGACGTTGCGAAAAGCGAAGTTCGCCTGCCGAACGGCGTTCTGCGTACCACTGGTGACCATGAAGTTCACTTCCAGGTACACAGCGAAGTGTTTGCACAACTGAATGTAAACATCGTTGCTGAAGCGTAATTTACGCTGATGTACGCTAAAACGCCGGCTTATGCCGGCGTTTTGCTTTGTGATTCTTGCCTGTTTCCTGCCATTACATTATTAACCACACTGTTATTGCACACCTGCCAGTATGGTTTCCCCGCCTGGGTTAACGCGCCCGAATAAAATTACCGTTACTTTCGCGCGTAAAGAGTACCTGACGGTTATCACTGTCATTGACAATCAACCCCGTGACAACACCATTAGCATTCACTCTGACCTGTACTTGCTGGCCGCTTTGTAGTGAACTCAGGGGCTTGTCCGGCCCTTCGACATTCGCCATTGCATATACATCCGTGGGGGGCAGGTTATGATCGCGGAACAGTTGCGCCAGCGTTTTTCCCGGCTCTACTCGCCAGGTATGCCATTGTGCCTGGCCTGTTGTACTGTTGACTGTACTGTTGACTGTACTGTTCGTTGCCGTGCTGGTGGTCGCCGGAGTACGCCTTTCCCCGGAAGTACGCCCGGCGGTGCTATTCCCCGCTGCCTCAGATTCGTTATCTGGCTGAATACTCTCTTCTGGTGAACGCAGTACGGGTGTGGTTTGCACCGGTTGTGGCTCGTTGTAACGCGGTGGAGTGGTGACCACTGGCTGGCTGATGGCAGGAGATGTGCCTTGTGCCCCAGGTGTGGCGGGTGTGCTGCCGGGAAGGTTCAGCGGTGTTTCCCTTGATACCGGAGCAACAGATGTGTTGTCGGCCGGTAATAACACCCCAATAACAACCAGCGCGATACCGATAAGGATGCCCCGGCGGTGCATGGCTGGTAAAGGGTCCATTAGCCGGAAATCATCTGGTGCATGCCAGACCCGGTGAATCATGGCTTTTAATGCAAACTGGCCGGGCATGTCGCCTCCTGGTCCATCGTTAATGGATACGGTGTGGTGGCCTTAATATCCATTATCCTGTTTTATGAATGAAAGTACCCATCCACTGTCAGCCTGATATTATCCGCCGAAATTCCTTTCAGACAATCGCTGAATGCTTCCTAAGAGTATAGTTTGCTAACTGTTTGATGCGAGTGGAATAGTACGCATTCATGATAATTGTCGCATCAGGTAATTATTGAGGTTCACGGCAGACATTTTCCCTGTTCCCTTTTACCTCATGGGCTCTGGCTGTTATGCTGCCGAAGCGTCTGGCGGGTTCGCCAGAAATCTATGAAGATGAACAAACCATCAGTAAAGGAAAATTCATGACGACCCCTTCTTTTGACAGTGTTGAAGCGCAGGCAAGTTACGGTATTGGTCTGCAGGTTGGTCAACAACTGCGTGACTCCGGGCTGGAAGGTTTACTGCCTGAAGCGTTACTTGCTGGCCTGCGTGATGCGCTGGAAGGCAACGCACCTTCTGTACCGGTTGATGTCGTACACCGTGCGTTGCGTGAAGTCCACGAGCGTGCTGAAGCTGTACGCCGCGAACGCCAGCAGGAAATGGCGGCGGAAGGGCAAAAATACCTGGAAGAAAACCGTAACCGTGAAGGTGTCAGCAGCACTGAATCCGGTTTACAGTTCCGTGTACTGACGCAGGGTGAAGGCCCGATTCCTTCCCGTAAAGACCAGGTGCGTGTTCACTACACTGGTAAACTGATCGACGGTACTGTGTTCGACAGCTCCGTTGCCCGCGGTGAACCAGCCGAGTTCCCGGTTAGCGGCGTAATTGCTGGCTGGATTGAAGCGCTGACGCTGATGCCTGTTGGTTCCAAATGGGAACTGACCATTCCGCATAACCTGGCGTATGGTGAGCGTGGCGCAGGTGCATCTATTCCTCCGTTCAGCACCCTGGTTTTTGAAGTCGAATTACTGGAAATCCTGTAATCCTTCTCACGGCCCCGCTACGGCGGGGTTGTTTCATCTTCCCTTCTTTCCCCACGATTTTATCTTGCAAAAAACGCTATTGCGCGTATTTTTGTGAGGCGCTCCGCGTATCAATAAATACAAACCACACTCTAATAACAAATATTTAACCTATCCGCTAACTTCTCAGGTTATCCCCCGGCAGTGAGTCAACCGGGGTACACGTGTTGTTATTGATTAAGTAATTACCGACAGGCCGCAGAGCCTGAAATGACAGACAGGAAAATACTATGGTAGACCAGGTCAAGGTGGCCGAAACGGTGGAAACACCGCAGGAACAAACCCTTCAGCGACATCTCTCAAACCGACATATTCAGTTAATTGCCATTGGTGGCGCCATTGGCACCGGCTTATTTATGGGGTCGGGCAAAACGATAAGCCTCGCCGGGCCATCCATTATATTTGTGTATATGGTTATCGGCTTTATGTTGTTCTTCGTGATGCGGGCAATGGGCGAATTGCTGTTGTCGAATCTCGAATACAAGTCGTTCAGTGATTTTGCCGCAGATCTATTGGGCCCCTGGGCGGGTTATTTTACCGGCTGGACCTACTGGTTTTGCTGGGTGGTAACCGGTATTGCCGATGTGGTTGCCATTTCTGCGTATGCGCAATTCTGGTTCCCCGGGTTATCGGAATGGGTGGCGTCGCTGGCGGTGGTGATTGTGCTCTTGTCCCTGAACCTGGCAACGGTAAAAATGTTTGGCGAAATGGAGTTCTGGTTCGCCATGATAAAAATCGTTGCGATTGTTGCCCTGATTATTGTCGGTGCAGTCATGGTGTTTACTGGCTTTACTTCACCTTCGGGCGTAACTGCATCATTCAGCCACCTGTGGGCTGATGGTGGCTGGTTCCCTAAAGGCGTGAGTGGTTTCTTCGCCGGGTTCCAGATAGCCGTGTTCGCTTTTGTAGGGATTGAACTGGTGGGCACCACTGCGGCAGAAACTCACAACCCGGAAAAATCCCTGCCCCGGGCTATCAACTCCATCCCTCTGCGGATAATCATGTTCTATGTCTTTGCTCTGATCATGATTATGTCTGTTACACCCTGGCGCTCCGTTGTGCCATCAAAAAGCCCGTTTGTTGAGCTGTTTATGCTGGTTGGGTTACCCGCAGCTGCCAGCCTGATTAACTTTGTGGTGCTGACATCGGCGGCATCTTCCGCCAACAGCGGCGTATTTTCGACCAGCCGCATGTTATATGGCCTGGCGCAGGATGGTGTCGCGCCTGCCCGCTTTGCACGTTTGTCACGCCGTGCGGTTCCGGCTTCCGGGCTACTGTTTTCCTGCCTGTGTTTATTGGGCGGTGTTGTTCTGATTTACCTGATCCCGGATGTGATGACGGTATTCACTATGGTGACGACAGTGTCTGCCATTCTGTTTATGTTTGTCTGGAGCATCATTCTGTGTTCCTACCTGGTGTATCGCAAACAACGGCCGGAACTGCATGCGAAGTCGCAGTATAAGATGCCACTGGGTATTGTGATGTGCTGGGTCTGCCTGGCGTTTTTTGTGTTTGTGTTGGGGCTTTTGACACTGCAGGCAGATACGCGGCAGGCACTGATGGTGACACCTCTATGGTTTGTGGTACTGGCGATTGGCTGGCAGGTTACCGGGAAGAAACGCCTGGCCCGGGTTTAACAGGGTTGGGCATTTCACCACAGTAAATTAAGGCACCCGCGGGTGCCTTTTCCTACATTGAGTATTACTCGCCCGCCAGTGCACGCGGGAACAGGTTGTTATTTTCCAGGCTAATGTGATTCATCAGGTCGTCAATCAGCTCATTGATTCCGTTATACAGCGCCTTCCAGGTAGTACAGGCTTCCGGTGGTGCAACCACATTGTTTGTGACATGTTTGATAACTTCCAGCAGTTCTCCCGCCTCGCTATGCTCATGCTCCATCACGTTAACTGGCCCGGCACATTCCGGCCCACGGCCTTGTTTGATTAATGGAAACAACACGCGCTCTTCTTTGAGCATATGCTGGCCGAGTTCGTCATTAAGCATTGCCAGGTATTTTGCCAGGCCCTTAGGAACCGATGGCTTGCTGGCATGCACACGCTCGACTTTTTCGGCCTGTAAAATCAGTTCGGGTAACTGTTCCCGGTGGCGGTCATGGTAGCGCACCAGAATATGGTCGATGATGTCGCTAAGGGGCTCATCCACCCATGTCTGTGTATGCTGCTGCGTAGAAAGCACAGCCAACTCTGCCTCTATTACCGGTAAATCCAGCCCCTTGCGTTCAGCTGCCCGCTGCAGGGTTTGCTTGCCCCCACAACAAAAATCAAGGTCATAGCGGCGGAATAACGCAGAAGCGCGTGGAATGGTTAATGCCAGTTCGCCTAATGCCTGTTCCCGAAAATCCATAACATCACCTCGCACAGTTATTTTATAAGATGTATTTTAAATGCATCTTATTGAGCGTGTCCAGTGCCTGGTTTGTCTGCAAGGGAAAAGGTAAACCTTTGAATATCTCATAATGCAATTTTTCGTGGGAAATAAAGCGTTAAATTTGTGAGCCATGTTGCCGATATTGTTTGCAGACTACTCATTTATGAAGAAGCGAAGGCAAAAAATGTTTAAAAGAATCAAGGTGGTAACATTGCTTATTGCAGTGCTGGCTGTACTGGGGGCTATGCAATTAGTTTCTGCTGCTTTTTTTATGAAGGCACTAAACAACGACAAGGAAAATTTCTCGCTCGCGCAAATCTCTAACCAAAACGTTTATGCAATGACCGATGCCTGGATTAGCCTGAACCAGGCCCGGGTTACGCTGAACCGCGGTATGTTGCGGTTGCAGAGCAGTATGGCAAACACGATTAATGCAACAGACCTCAGCAGCCTGATAAATAAAAGCAACAGTTTGCTGAAAGAAGCAGATACCCATTTCCAGCATTACAAGAAGCTGCCCAATACCCCGGGCCTTGATCAGCAACTGACTGCTTCACTGGAAGCGGAATATGCCCGTTATTCCACAACACTGCAAACCATGACCACAATGCTGGGTAAAGGTGACCTGGAAGGCATGTATGCGCAAAAAGTTGAGCAAAAGCAGGTAGCCATGCAGGAAGTCTACAAAGACTGGCGCCAGGCTCAGGCTACACTCAGCAGTGAAGGGGCTAGTGAAAATAATGCCGATTATGCACGGATGATGTGGATTCTGGGGAGCGTCATAGTGATTGTGATTGCTGTGATTATTGCCAGTTGGTTTTCCCTCAAACGTGTATTGCTTCAGCCTCTTCATGCCGCAATGGAACACATTATGGCTATTGCCAGCGGGGATCTGACCCGGCGTATCCTGAGCGAAGGGCGTAGTGAGATGAGCCGCCTTTCCGGCAGTTTGCACCAAATGCAGCAGGCGTTGATTCAAACAGTCAGTTCCGTGCGCAGCAGTACCGATACAATTTTTATTGGCGCCAGCGAAATTGCCGCAGGCAGCAATGATCTTTCAGCCCGGACAGAGCAACAGGCCGCCGCACTGGAAGAAACCGCATCGAGCATGGAACAGCTTACCGCAACTGTAAAACAGAATGCGGATAATGCTCGCCAGGCAACACAGTTGGCGCGCAATGCTTCCGATACCGCACGCAAAGGCGGTGATGTGGTGAACAATGTGGTGAAAACCATGGACGAAATCGCCAGCAGTTCCAGCCAGATTGCACAGATAACCAATGTGATTGATGGTATTGCTTTCCAGACCAATATTCTGGCGCTGAATGCCGCCGTTGAAGCCGCCCGCGCGGGTGAGCAAGGGCGGGGGTTTGCTGTGGTGGCAGGTGAAGTACGCACCCTGGCCCAGCGCAGTGCTCAGGCGGCAAAAGAAATCAAAACCCTGATTGAAAGCTCTGGTGAACGGGTGCAGACCGGCAGTGGCCTGGTGCGTGAAGCGGGGGATACCATGCGTGAAATCGTCGGAGCGGTAACCCGGGTAACGGATATCATGGGTGAAATTTCTTCGGCTTCAGACGAGCAAAGCCACGGTATCGATCAGGTGAGCCTGGCTGTTTCCGAGATGGATAACGTAACGCAACAGAACGCATCACTGGTGGAAGAATCAGCTGCGGCTGTGAATGCGCTTGAACAACAGGCAGCACAGCTCAACCAGGTGGTTGCCGTATTCAAACTGCATAACAGCCAGCCAGTGACTGTAAAGGCCAAACCTCAGATTGCCGCGGTGGCTGCACCGAAACTGAGTGCTCAACCCGCTCCGGTTGCCGAAAATAATTGGGAAGCCTTTTAACCCGTAACTATCACTACCCCGGTGCCGCCAGGCGGTGTCACCGGGCTATTTCTCCAGTATGACCGGGGTTGCAACATTTTCTGGCACTGGAGGCGCAGGTTTGCTGCGTACCGCCATCACCACACCCAGCACCAGAAATGCAATGCCGCTCAGAGTGACCAGGGGCGGAATGCTGTGGCGCATTAAAAATGTGTACAGCAGACCAGAGAGTGTTTCAAACACAATCAATGGCCCGAGCACTACGGTGGGTAACCGCTGGCTTGCCTGGTTCCAGCACAGGGCGCCAACCCAGGAACACAGCACCGCAATTGCCATCATCAGCACGATAAACACATCCGGGCGCGGGCCAAAAGGGAGTGGAAAAGACACCGCCGTTGTTGATAACCACCAACACACGAATAGATAACCCGCCAGCGACACGGGCAGTGTCACCAGCGCCTGTGCCGTTGCCCACATCAGTGGGTGGTGTGCCGGGTTCTCTTTCAGCCAGCGCGCATTACGCAGTGCGTACCAGGTCCAGCAACCAACCGAAATTAGCGCCAGAACAATTCCGCTCAGATAATGCCACAGCGTAAAGTGAGGGAGCCCTTGTGAAAGCTCGGCAATATTGACGCAGATTAACCCCGCCAGCGTGCATACCAGCGCCGGGGCCATTCGTCTCCAGGGCAACTTGCCATCGCGTTTGCTGTACAGCAGGTTGGCAAACACAGGGATAACAACCGGTAATGTGCCGATGATCATGGTCGATACCGGTGCCCCGGTGCGCTGAATGGCACTGGCAAGGCACACGTAGTAAATCAGGTTTCCCATCATAGTAAGCCGCAAAGCAGCCCACCAGTCGCGTGGTGTGAGCTTACGTAACTGCTTACGCCCGGCCCAGGCTATAGGGAGTGCAATTACCCCTAACGCCAGGTAACGGCCCATCGACTGCAATGCAGCCGGGTATTCCGGCACAATTAACGGGCCAACAAAAATCAGCCCCCACATCAGCCCGGCAACCAATGCGTAAAGTACGCCCGCAAACATGCTTTCTCCTTTGTTCTGTCTGCGGTTACTCTGCCCGACAGCACCCAATGAAATATTGTATTAAATTGCGTTTTTAACGAGCCATCACCTGGCGTTGGTAACGCACGGGAGTCAGGCCATAACGCTGGCTAAACGCCCGGGTAAGATGAGACTGATCAGTAAGCCCTGTCGCACAGGCGACTTCTGCCGCGGGCATGCCTTGAGCCAAGAACAGCTTGGCGCGCCACAGGCGAATAGCCATCAACATCTGGTGTGGTGTGACATGGTATTGCGCTTTGAACTGGCGCAGAAAGTGGTAAGGGCTGAGTGCCGCCACCTGGGCAAGCTCCCCCAGTGTGACGGGCTGCATATAGTTATCATGCAGGTAGTGGCGTACCTGGTCAAAACGCGGTGCATTCACAGAACCCGGCGAACGACTGTGGCTGGCATATGGCCGGATAGTGTCAATCAGGTCCAGCAACAGGCCTTGCTGTGCGAGTGGCGTTTCGGCAGACCATAATGCCCCTATCAGCCTGCCAGTTTGTGCAGCACGTTGTGCGTCACAGCGCTCTACATCGTTAAACCACCATTGCTCAATACCCGTAATTTCTGCCAGTTGTACCGGTTCAAGGTAGATCATTCGGTAACGCCAGCCATCGGGGGTTGCGGCCTGGCCGGTATGCAGCTCGTCCGGATTCATCGTGACCAGTGAATTTACTGCGGCAACATAATGTGTTCCCCGGTAACGAAAGCGTTCAGCTCCGGTTTCAATGGTGCCAATTCCAAAGGCTTCGTGAGTATGAGGTTCGAAGGCGTAACGGGAAATGTGTGCGTGATATAACTCGACACCGGGAAGGGCAGGAAACTGGCGGAAACGGGCGGTGTCCCGCTCATCCGTAAAATGGTCTGGTACGCCCTGCACAGTTAACCTCGTTATATATCGCTGAGAAACAATCACTAAGTAACAATAAGTTTGCGCCGCAGGGGATGCCTGCGGCAACAGTGATTTTCACAGTATATAACTGTAATTTAACATTTACAGCGCATTTTTTAAGCTGGTCAGTAATGATGTCGTCGGGTGACCCGTTAACTTGCTGATTTGGTGGGTGTCATCAAACAGACCGCCTTTCGACGCACCGGTATCGGAATCTGCCAGAATTGCTGCAAATGGCCCTGGTAAACCAGCACCTTCCAGCAATGCCGCATAATCCGCTTCGCTCAGGTTCTGGTAAACCACCTGTTTGCCAGTGGTATCACTAATCAGTTTCGCCAGTTCAGACAGTGTCCAGGCTTCATCACCAGCCAGTTCGTATACTTTCCCTGCCTGGTTTTCCAGGCTCAGAACCTGGGCTGCCGCTTCGGCATAATCTTTACGGCTGGCAGAGGCAATTTTGCCTTCTCCGGCACACCCCGGGAAGACCCCGTGAGCCAGTGCCGCAGGTACACTCGCCATATAGTTTTCGGTGTACCAGCCATTGCGCAGCAGAACATGAGGCAGGCCAGAATCTGCCAGCATTTGCTCAGTTTCCCGGTGTTCCTGCGCCAGTTGTAGTGGTGAGCTGTCTGCATGCAGCAGGCTGGTGTACGCAAGCAGCGCCACTCCGGCTTGCACTGCAGCTTCAATCACATTGCGATGTTGTGCGGCACGCTGTCCCACCTCGCTGGAGGAAATCAGCAGTAATTTTTCGACACCCGCTAACGCAGCGCTCAGTGCGTTTTTGTCACTGTAATCAGCAACCCGTACCTGAATCCCTTTTTCCGCCAGGCTTTGTGCTTTGCTCTGGTTACGCACAATGGCAACCAGTGATTCGGGGTTATGTTTTTTCAGCAGCGCGGTTATCACTTCGTGGCCTAACTGCCCTGTCGCACCGGTAATTGCAATCATGATAAGTCTCCTGGTTTTCATACTGAGTGTGTGTCTGTTGCCAGAGCATAACAACTATGCTAACTTTTAGTAAGTACGTACAAAAAGGTAAGTATGAAATGGCGGATGTGAAACTTAAAACAGGCACGCTCAGTGAGCAGTTGCGTGAAGGTAATTTGTTTGCAGAAAAATGCCCTTCGCGGGAAGTGCTTAAGCATGTCACCAGCCGGTGGGGCGTGTTGATTCTGGTCGCCTTGCGAGATGGTACCCACCGTTTCAGTGATTTACGGCGCAGGATTGGCGGTGTGAGCGAAAAAATGCTGGCGCAAACACTGCAATGGCTGGAGGGCGACGGCTTTATCCATCGCCGTGCATTGCCGGTTATTCCTCCACATGTTGAATACAGCCTGACTCCGATGGGAGAGGAAGTGAGCGACAAAGTGTCTGCGCTGGCCGACTGGATAGAACAAAACCTGCCTGATGTACTGTCTTCCCGGCAGGGGCGCCAGTAGCGCCTGGGTGCCGTGAAGCACGCAGGCATCTCGTAGCGGGCTGTGCCAGGCTTATGCTTTATATGGCTGTTGTTTTTGACTGCCACCAATGTGGCCGTAGCCTGTGGGCGCACAATGCGGTATAAACAACACCATGTAAAAACAAGGTATTACAGCGCTAAAACCGTTTAGCGCTTAGCGTAAGAGGTGGATAATGTTAGAACAGATATGCCAGTTGGCGCGCGATGCCGGTGTGGCCATTATGGCGGTTTACCAGGGTGATAAACCTGTAGAGGAAACCCATAAAGCTGACAATTCCCCAGTGACCGCGGCAGATATTGCTGCACACAAAGTGATTCTGGCAGGCCTTCAGTCACTGACCCCCGATATCCCCGTGTTGTCCGAAGAAGCGCCTGCTGCCTGGAGTGAGCGCCAGCACTGGCAACGTTACTGGCTGGTGGACCCGCTGGATGGCACCAAAGAATTTCTCAAGCGCAATGGGGAATTTACGGTGAACATTGCACTGATTGAGCAAGGTAAACCGGTTCTGGGTGTGGTGTATGCTCCGGTGCTCAACGTCATGTACAGCGCAGCTAATGGGAAAGCCTGGAAAGAAGAGTGCGGTGTGCGCAAGCAAATTCAGGTACGTGAAGCACACCCGCCATTAGTGGTCATCAGCCGTTCCCATGCCGATGCCGAATTAACCGAATATCTGGAACAACTTGGCGAACACCAAACAACATCGATTGGTTCTTCGCTTAAGTTTTGCCTGGTGGCTGAAGGGGCCGCACAACTGTACCCACGTTTTGGGCCAACCAATGTCTGGGATACGGGCGCAGGCCACGCAGTTGCTGTTGCTGCCGGGGCTCAAGTGCATGACTGGCAGGGAAAAACCCTTGATTACACACCACGTGAATCATTCCTGAACCCCGGCTTCAGGGTCTCTATTTATTGAGCAACTGGTGCAGCAGGCTAATCACTTGCTGCACTTCCTGAGGTGTCAGCGCGCCATCTTTTACCCACGCTACATTCCCGGCCTTATCCAGCACAACAATGGCAGAGCTTTTTGGTTGTAAGCCCCAGGCTTTGCGAACCACGCCATCGCTGTCGACAATAAACTGCGACCAGGGGAACTGTTTCTTACTGTCTTCAATGCTGTTACGCACAAACAGACTGGTCCCAATGATTGCGTCATCAGTATTCACTATGCTGGTGGTCTGGTAGCGGTCTTTCGGCAGCCCGGCGTGCTTGATAGCTTCAATAAGCGGGTCATTCATCTCTTTTGCGGATGTCCGCCCGGCAAGATGCTGGACAACCCGTACTTTGCCGGCCAGTTGCGCACTATTCCACGGCTGATAACTGAACTGATCATTTTTCAGTAACAATTCCCCTTTATCGTTGACCCCCGTTGGTGGTACGCGTTGGTTTAACGTCAGGTTATGAGCCGATGTTACCAGGGGAAGCAGCAGCAGGGCGAATGCCAGCAGGTTGCTCAGTCTCATCATCGTTATCCTTTTGTTTTATTGCAGGTGATCGGACCAGATGGCCCTGAGCTTTAAGCATATCGGTTTTTTGTGATCCGCATTGGCAAAGACAGTGCCAGTTTGTGGGCGTGCGCACAATTTGACATGATTTTGAATACTTATACTGGGCAGTGTAGGGGTTTGCAAAGAATCCTCTGAAATACTGTCATAGAAAGGTAAAAATAATTATAGGCGCTAGGGCTTTCCTTACCCTTAGGCTATATTTAACAACGTTGTTTATTCCGCTCCTTAATACGACTGAGTCAGATTTGACTGTCGGAGGAGGCGGTATTGCAGGAGAAAGTAAAAAATGAAAATCTTTCAGCGTTACAACCCACTTCAGGTGGCTAAGTACGTAAAAATCCTGTTTCGTGGACGGTTGTACATCAAGGACATAGGTGCATTTGAATTTGATAAAGGTCGCATTCTTCTACCCAGGGTAAAAGATAAGCAACATTTAGCTATCATGTCTGAGGTCAACCGCCAGGTAACACGTTTACAGGCTGAAATGGCTTAGTTCCGGTAGCGCAGACAAAAAAACGGCCCTTGTGGGCCGTTTCTGTTTTTGTGCTTCGCTGGCCTGGCACATTCCCCCAGCCAGGCCGGGGAATGAGCAGAGCGTTATCAGGCAACGCTCTTGTCTGAGGAGTCAGGCAGTTTTGGTACCAGGGCGACGGGCTTGCTGTCCAGCCGGGTAACCAGTAACTGGTCAATGCGGAAGTTATCAATATCCACCACTTCAAACTTGTAGCCGGAATACTTCACCGCATCGGTTCGTTTGGGGATCTTGCGCAGCATAAACATCATGAACCCGCCAATGGTTTCATAATTATCTGACTGGGGAAATTCATCGATATCCAGTACGCGCATTACGTCATCAATCGGCGTCCCACCTTCAACCAGCCAGGAGTTTTCATCACGGGCAACAATTTGCTCTTCCATGCCCTGGCCTACCAGGTCACCCATCAGCGTGGTCATTACGTCGTTCAGCGTGATAATCCCAACTACCAGCGCGTACTCATTCATAATCACCGCGAAGTCTTCACCGGCGCTTTTGAAGCTTTCCAGCGCTTCAGACAGCGTCAGAGTATCCGGAACAATCAACACATTGCGGATATGCACACCGCTGGTCAGCATCAGGCTTTGGTTAACCAGCACACGGTTCAGCAGTTCTTTGGAATCGACATAGCCAATAATGTGGTCGATATCTTCGTTGCACACCAAAAACTTGGAGTGGGGGTGTTCTGCTACTTTGGTTTTGAGGCTGTGCTCATCTTCATGCAAATCGAACCAGATAATGTTCTCGCGAGATGTCATGGAAGAAGGCACGGTGCGGGATTCCAGTTCGAACACGTTCTCAATCAGCTCATGTTCTTGTTTACGCAGCACACCAGCCAGTGCGCCGGCTTCCACCACGGCATAAATATCGTCTGGCGTGATATCGTCTTTGCGCACCATTGGCAGTTTGAACAGGCGAAAAATTACGTTAGCCATGCCGTTGAAGAACCACACCAACGGGCGGAACACCAGCAGGCAGAAGCGCATGGGGTTGATTATCCGTAAGGCGACCGCTTCCGGCGCTATCATACCTATGCGTTTCGGGGTCAGATCTGCCAGCAGAATGAACATGCCGGTAACCAGTGAGAAAGAAAGAATAAAACTAAGTTGCTCTGACCACTCCGGCTCCATAAAACGGCTGAGCAGGCTCTTGAAGGCAGGTGAGAATGCTGCGTCACCAACAATACCGCCCAAAATAGCCACCGCGTTCAGGCCAATTTGCACCACGGTAAAGAACATGCCCGGGTTTTCCTGCATTTTCAAAACACGTTGCGCGTTCACGTTGCCTTCATCCGCCAGCAACTTGAGTTTTATTTTGCGGGATGCCGCCAGTGAAATCTCAGACAACGAGAAAAACGAACTGATGGCGATTAGACAGAGTATGACTAATATACTGTTTAACATATCTTATCCGGCGTAACGCCAGATCCTCGGAAGGGAAAGTTGATTATCCATGTGTCAGACACTAAAAACCGGCCCGTAAGCGCTGGGCCGGCAATTTCGTATTCAGTATAACCTAAGGGCAGCATGGCCTGCCAGCAGGCGATGATTTAACCAGTTTTCACGTAAAATTACCGTTGCGGTGGCAGGCAAACGCCAATTCCACCGAGCCCACAGTAACCTTCCGGGTTTTTATATAAGTATTGCTGATGTTCGTCTTCCGCATAGTAAAACGGTAACGCTGTGGCAATTTCTGTTGTTACTGCCCGGTTGTCATTTTGCGCCTTCATAGCAGACTGGAAACGCACCAGGCTGGCTTTCGCTGCGGCAGACTGCTGTTCTGTCACCGGGTAAATGGCCGAACGATACTGGGTTCCAATATCGTTACCCTGGCGCATCCCCTGAGCCGGGTCGTGGTTTTCCCAGAATATCTGCAGTAGCTGCTCATAGCTGATAACTGCCGGGTCATACACGACACGCACAGCTTCTGCGTGGCCGGTTTGCCCGGTGCACACTTCGCGGTAAGTTGGATTGGGGGTAAAACCACCAGTGTAACCTGCCGCTGTGCTGTATACCCCGGGCTGTTGCCAGAACAGGCGCTCCACACCCCAGAAGCACCCCATAGCGAATAATGCCACTTCCATACCATCCGGAACGTGGGTCATTGAGTGTTCATTAACCGCGTGTAACCTGGCGACGGGCATCGGAGTTTTGCGCCCGGGTAATGCTTGCGACTGTGCCACAGGCGTCGACTTGGTAAACAGATTTACCATGGTTTTCTCTCCACTTTTCAGAAACTGGACTGCCCTTGGGCGGTTGTCATGGGCATCGTATTTGCACACAATATACGCTTTGCATCCTGACGCGTTCATTTTTGTTACAGTGCGTCAACATAACGTACTGTCATAGCAAAAATTATCGGGTGCCTGTGTTTCGGGCTGGCTGTCTGCCAGCCAGTTACCGGCTCTCGTCGTGAGACAGCCATCAGGCGGATTGCAGTAAATACGGCTACGCTAACTAGTAGAAATATCAGGGCCGGTATCTGTTTTTCAACCTCAAATGTTGAGGTTTTGTTATGCCGCGGAGCGGTACATGTTTCATCCCAGGGGTGGGAACAAGGGAAGATCAGGAGAAAAAGTGCCTCATATCCGAATCATTTGTTGCGTAAGTTTGTTACTTACCAGCAGCCTGGCCAGTGCGGCCAGCGTACGTTTGCAAGTTGAAGGGTTATCGGGAGAATTGCAAAAAAACGTGCGCGCGCAGCTTTCAACCATTGAAAGTGATGAAGTTACGCCAGACCGCCGCTTTGAGGCTCGCGTGGATGATGCCATTCGCAAAGGGCTGCGGGCGCTGGGGTACTATGAACCGGTTATTGATTTTGATTTACAGCCGCCACCGAAAGTTGGCCGTCAGGTGCTCATTGCTAAAGTCACGCCAGGTGAACCGGTCAAAATTGGTGGCACTGAAGTGATTTTGCGCGGCGGGGCGAGCAAAGACCCGGATTACATCGCACTACTCAAAGACCGCCCGGCAAAGGGCACCATCCTGAACCATGAAACCTACGAAAACTTTAAAAAATCACTGACAACAGAAGCTTTACGTAAAGGTTACTTCGACAGCGATTTTAAAAAGAGCCAGTTAGGTGTCTCGCTGGGCAGACATGAAGCCTTTTGGGACATCGATTATGACAGTGGCCAGCGTTACCGTTTCGGCGCAGTAACCTTTGAAGGCTCACAAATTCGCGATGAATACCTGCAAAATTTGGTGCCTTTCAAAGAAGGGGATTACTACACCAGTAATGACCTTGCTGAACTGAACCGCAGGCTCTCTGCCACGGGCTGGTTTAATTCTGTGGTTGTGGCACCAGAGTTTGATAAATCCCGCAAAACTAAAGTATTGCCGCTTCAGGGTGTGGTTACACCGCGTACAGAAAACACGGTTGAAACCGGGATCGGTTACTCCACAGATGTGGGGCCACGTATCAAAGCGTCGTGGAAAAAGCCCTGGGTTAACAGCTATGGTCACAGCCTGACTACCAGTACCAGCCTGTCTGCGCCAGAGCAAACGCTGGACTTCAGTTACAAAGTCCCGTTGTTGAAAAGCCCGCTTGAACAGTACTACTTATGGCAGGGCGGGTTTAAACGCACAGACCTGAACGACACCAAAGCAGACTCCACCACGCTTGCGGTATCACGCTATTGGGAACTGGATACCGGCTGGCAACGGGCTCTGAACCTGCGCTGGAGCCTCGACCACTTTACACAGGCCAGTGTCACCAATACCACCATGTTGATTTACCCCGGTGTGAGTTTTAGCCGTACCCGTTCGCGTGGCGGGCTGATGCCAGTCTGGGGCGATTCCCAACGCTATTCTGTCGATATCTCTAACACCTCATGGGGTTCAGATGTTGATTTCCTGGTGATGCAGGCGCAAAACACCTGGATTCGTACCCTGGCAGAGCGCAACCGTTTTGTGATGCGTGGCTCTGTTGGCTGGATTGAAACCGGTGATTTCGACAAAGTTCCTCCTGATTTGCGTTTTTTCGCCGGGGGCGATCGCAGTATCCGTGGTTACTCGTACAAATCCATTTCCCCAAAAGACAGCGACGGTAAATTAATCGGGGCATCAAAAATGGTTACCGGCTCGCTGGAATACCAGTACAACGTAACGGGCAAGTGGTGGGGCGCAGTGTTTGTCGATTCAGGGGAAGCGGTAAGCGCCGTGGATGCGAATGATTTCAAAACTGGTGCAGGTTTTGGGGTGCGCTGGCAGTCGCCGGTTGGGCCCATTAAGTTAGACCTTGCCATGCCGGTGGGCGATAAAGAGGAACATGGCGTGCAGTTTTACATCGGTTTGGGGCCTGAATTATGAGTCGTTGGAAAAAAGTCAGCCTCGCCGTACTCCTGGTGGTGGTCTTTATTGTTGGTGCCGTGGGGTTCCTGGTGGGCACAACGCCTGGGTTGCATGTGCTGTTCAGTGCGGCAAACCGTTGGGTGCCCGGGTTGCATATTGGCAATGTCGAAGGGGGCTGGCGTAATCTCACGCTCAGCCAGATTCGCTATGAGCAGCCAGGTGTTGCCGTCAACGCCGGTCGCGTGCATTTGTCTGTCAGCCTGCGGTGCTTGTGGCACAGCAAATTTTGCGTCAATGACCTGGCGCTGAAAGACATCAATGTGGCAATCGACTCCAGCAAAATGCCGCCTTCAGCGCCGGTTCAGGAGGAAGAGAGCGGGCCGCTTAATTTAAGCATGCCTTATGCCATCACGTTATCGCGTATTGCGGTTGAAAACGTCAATGTCAGTATCGACGACACGGCTGTCTCGCTGGTGGCATTCCACAGTGGCGCCAACTGGGAAGGCCGCAACCTTACTATTACACCCACCACCCTTGAAGGCCTGTTGATAGCCTTGCCGAAAACGCCGCAAGGCGCGGCAAAAGCGGTGGCAGATGCCAAACAGGTGGTGGCAACCAGCAGCAAACAACCCACAGCCGAAACACAGCAAGTGCAGGAGCCACCACTGGGTGAAACGCTGGAAAAACTGTTTTCCAAACCGCTGCTGCCTGAAATGGCAAATGTCACGCTGCCGGTTAACCTCACCATTGCGCAATTTATCGGCACACAACTACGCCTGGCAGGTGACAGCGATGTCACGGTCAATAAACTCCTGCTGAAAGTGACGGGCACCGACGGGCACCTGAAACTCGATACCCTGGATGTCGATTCCAGTGAAGGGCTGGTAAATGCGAGTGGGCAGGCAACCCTCAGCGCCGACTGGCCGGTTGATCTTACCCTGAACGCTTCGTTGAATACGGCTCCGCTGAAAGGCGAGAAAATTAAACTCAACCTTAACGGTGGCCTGCGCAGCAAACTGGGGCTGGGCCTGAACCTTTCCGGCCCGGTAAACCTGGACGTCAGTGGCGAAACACAGCTGGCGCAAGCCGGGTTGCCGGTAAACCTCCAGGTGTCATCGCCACAGTTAGCCTGGCCGCTGGAAGGTGCGGCGCAATACCAGGTAAACGACCTTAAGCTGTCTCTTACCGGGAGCATGCGTGATTACCAGCTGAGCTTCGCTTCCCATGTGAAAGGCGACCAGCTTCCTCCGGCTACCGTTACGTTAAATGGCAAAGGCACCACACAACAGTTTGTGCTGGATAAACTGCGCATCGCGGCGCTGGAAGGGAATACTGATTTAACTGCAGTGGTCGACTGGAGCAAAGCAATAAGCTGGCACAGTGAACTGACTCTGGCGGGGATTAACACCGCGAAACAATACCCTGAATGGCCGTCCCGGGTGGACGGCGTGGTAAAAACCCGCGGCAGCCTGTATGGCGGCACATGGCAAATGTCTGTGCCGGAAATCGCCCTGAAAGGGAATGTGAAACAAAACCCGCTCAATATTGAAGGGAATTTGCGTGGCAACAGCTATATGCAGTGGCTGATCCCGAAACTGAACATCGCCTTAGGCCGCAATACCGTGGCAGTACAGGGTGAAGTGGATGCCAAAACACTGAAGCTCGACGCCAACATTGATGCGCCAGCGCTGGATAACGCGCTACCCGGTTTAGGTGGAACGGCAAAAGGGGTGGTGAAAGTGCGTGGCGATATGGCTGCGCCGCAACTCTTTGCTTCGATTCAGGCCCATCGCCTGCGCTGGCAGGCGCTTTCTGTCAGCTCCGTGAATGTGGATGGCGATGTCAGCTCGGGTGAACAAATTGGCGGGCACCTGAAAGTTCTGGTGGATAATATTACCCAGCCAGACCTGGCGATAACGCGTGTCGCGCTAAATGCAGAAGGCAACGAGAACCAACACCAGATGAAACTGGAGGTTTCCGGGGAGCCGGTTTCCGGCCATTTAAGCCTGAGTGGGCACTTTGACCGCCAGCAGGAACGCTGGCAGGGCACACTGAGCAATACCCGTTTTGACACACCGGTTGGCCCCTGGTCATTAACGCAGCCCGTATCGCTGGATTACCGCAACCAGGAGCAACGCATTGCGATAGGCGTGCATTGCTGGCGCAACCCTAATGCAGAACTTTGTGTACCTCAACCGATAGACGCCGGGCCCAGTGGCCGGGCGCGTATCAACCTGAACCGCTTCGACCTGGCGATGCTGAAAGACTTGCTGCCGGAAGGCACCAAAGCCTCGGGCGTATTCAGTGGCAACGCCGATGTCTCCTGGGACAGCAGTAAGCCAGGTTTACCGGAGGCGACCGTTCACTTGTCTGGTAAAGGGGTGAAAGTTAACCAGGAAATGAGCAACGGGCACCTGCCAGTGGAGTTTGACGCCCTGTCATTAAACGCGGCCGTACATAACGACCAGGTACAGGCAGACTGGCTGGTGCGCCTGGTCAACAATGGCCAACTGGATGGCAAACTCCAGGTAAGAGACCCCCAGGGGCGGCGGCAACTGTCTGGTAATGTCAACCTGACCAACTTTGCGCTGGATTTTCTGAACCCCATATTCACCGCAGGTGAAAAAGCGAATGGTAAGGTTAATGCCCGCCTGACACTGGGTGGCGATGCCCAAAAACCACAGTTATTCGGCCAGGTACGGTTGAGTGATTTAGGGTTGCAGGCCAACTTTATGCCGTTCGATATGCAGCCAAGCGATGTCACTATGGCTTTCACCGGGCAGCGTTCAACCCTGCAGGGCACGGTGCGGACATCCAAAGGGCAAATCAGCCTGAGTGGTTTTGCCGACTGGGCACAACTGGATAACTGGAAAGCGCAAATCGCCGCCAAAGGCAGCCGGGTGCGTATTACTGTGCCGCCAATGGTGCGTATGGATGTCTCGCCAGATATCGTGTTCGATGCCACGCCTTCGGTATTTATGCTCAATGGCAGTGTGGATGTGCCCTGGGCGCGTATTGTGGTGCATGATGTACCTGAAAGCGCAGTGGGTGTATCAGACGATGAAGTCATGCTGAATGACAACCTGCAGCCCATTGAGCCAAAAACTGCATCCATTCCGATTAACAGCAACCTGAAGATTCATATTGGCAACAATGTGCGTCTGGATGCCTTTGGCCTGAAAGCGCGGCTGGACGGTGACCTGAAAGTGGTTCAGGACAAACAAGGCCTGGGTCTGAATGGCCAGATTAATATTCCGGAAGGGCGCTTCCATGCCTACGGGCAGGATCTGATCGTGCGTAAAGGGATCCTGCTGTTCTCTGGCCCGCCGGATCAACCAACCCTTAATATTGAAGCGATTCGTAACCCGGATGCCACGGAAGACGATGTGGTTGCCGGGGTGCGGGTCACCGGGATGGCGGATGAACCGAAAGCGGAAATCTTCTCTGACCCAACTATGTCGCAGCAGGAAGCGTTGTCGTATTTGCTGCGTGGGCAGGGTTTGAGTAGTGAACAAGGTGATGGTGCAGCAATGACTTCCATGTTAATTGGAATGGGGGTTGCACAAAGTGGGCAGGTTGTGGGTAAAATCGGAGAGACATTTGGCGTCAAAAACTTGTCGCTGGATACCACCGGTGCGGGGGATTCCTCTCAGGTGGTGGTCAGCGGTTATGTACTGCCGGGTCTGCAAGTGAAATACGGGGTAGGTATCTTTGACTCACTGGCAACGCTCACATTGCGTTACCGGCTGATGCCTAAACTGTATCTGGAAGCGGTGTCTGGGGTTGATCAGGCGCTCGATTTGCTCTATCAGTTTGAGTTTTAGCAATGCGAATATTTGTTTACGGCAGTTTACGACGCAAACAAGGTAACAGTCACTGGATGACCAACGCGCAGTGGTTGGGCGATCATACAGTAGAACATTATCAGTTATACAGTGTGGGGCATTATCCTGGCGCAGTGCCGGGAGAAGGAACCGTATTTGGTGAAGTATACCGTATTGATGCTTCCACTCTGGCTGAACTGGATGCGTTGCGTACCAAAGCGGGGGAATACAGCCGGCAGTTGATTCAAACGCCGTTTGGTTCCGCCTGGATGTATGTTTACCAGCGCCCTGTTGAAGGGCTCACTTACATTGAAACCGGTAACTGGCTGGACAGAGATCAATTCAGGTAACCCGCCGGTAGTACCGTTGTGTAAGTTCACTACAAAAACACCGCCAGAATTCTGGCGGTGTTTTTTTACTGCTTCGCGTTTACCCACCCGACCTCAGTCACTTTCACTTCACCGTACAGTACTTTTAATAACGGCAGTGGTATACCAGCAAACGATGGCTGGTTGTTATCAGTAATATCTGAGCGATTATTCTTATCTATTTTTATGTTAAACATCAAATAAACAAATGCCATTATTAATATCTTCCTTTGCTACTCATTTCCCTTATATTTCCGTTGAATGTGATTTTAAATCCAATAAAGATTTCTGTTTAATTTATTGATTTTATTGTTTTTTGTTTTTCCATTCCTAACAAATTGATCGACTTCGGCGATCAGTTTTCTTATATTGATCGTTATGCCTATCAATGCCCGCTTCTGTGCTGAACAAACCAATTATCTTTTCCCGCCCGTAGTCCTTATAACTGCGCCCGCAAAACCGGTGCGTTTTTTTTCACCGGTTGCTTAATTTCTTTTGTTTTTTGGCCGCCTTTAATGACCAGAGGCCGGAGCGTTTTCCCGGAAATGGCACCTGGCTGGTGGCCCCACAAATAAGGACAGTTTGATGAAAAACAAAACCGCAGCACTCAGCGCGCTTTCGGTGTGTATTTCCCTGGCACTGAACGGCCAGGCTTTTGCACAAACCCCGCTTCCGGCAACGGTTGCCCCCACAGAAAACCTGGAATGCCCGGCAGACCTGAGCCTGCTTACCCCTGAAGAGCAGGCGGCACTGGCGGAACAGTG
>NZ_JJMI01000004.1:0-27696 GCF_000705335.1 Mangrovibacter sp. MFB070 | reverse complement strand
GGACAGCTACATTCCGGAACCGGAACGTGCTATCGACAAACCGTTCCTGCTGCCAATCGAAGACGTATTCTCCATCTCCGGTCGTGGTACTGTAGTTACCGGTCGTGTAGAACGCGGCATCATCAAAGTTGGTGATGAAGTAGAGATCGTTGGTATCAAAGAAACCACCAAAACTACCTGTACTGGCGTTGAAATGTTCCGCAAACTGCTGGACGAAGGCCGTGCTGGTGAAAACGTTGGGGTTCTGCTGCGTGGTACCAAACGTGATGACGTTGAACGTGGTCAGGTTCTGGCGAAACCGGGTTCAATCAACCCGCACACCAAATTCGAATCTGAAGTATACGTTCTGAGCAAAGATGAAGGCGGCCGTCATACTCCGTTCTTCAAAGGCTACCGTCCTCAGTTCTACTTCCGTACTACTGACGTAACTGGCTCCATCGAACTGCCGGAAGGCGTAGAAATGGTCATGCCGGGCGACAACATTCAGATGGTTGTTACCCTGATTCACCCGATCGCAATGGACGAAGGTCTGCGCTTCGCAATCCGTGAAGGCGGCCGTACCGTTGGTGCTGGCGTTGTTGCTAAAGTTCTCGGCTAATTGCTGATAACATTTGACGTAATGCGCAATAAAAGGGCATCATTTGATGCCCTTTTTGTACGCTCTCGAACCAGAACCTGGCTCATCAGTGATTTCTTTTCCATAATCATTGCTGAGACAGGCTCTGAAGATGGCGTAAAGTACCGAAATGTTGCCTAAGCGAAATTCGGTTTGGTTGCCTCGCGTTTGCGGGGCAAAAATGTTTGTCTGATTCATTGTTACAGGTTGAACTATGAGTGCGAATACCGAAGCTCAGGGAAGCGGGCGCGGCCTGGAAGTATTGAAGTGGCTGGTTGTCATTGCTTTG
This sequence comes from Mangrovibacter sp. MFB070, assembly GCF_000705335.1. Classification (NCBI taxonomy): domain Bacteria; kingdom Pseudomonadati; phylum Pseudomonadota; class Gammaproteobacteria; order Enterobacterales; family Enterobacteriaceae; genus Mangrovibacter; species Mangrovibacter sp. MFB070. Next base: position 26,791 of record NZ_JJMI01000004.1, on the reverse strand, counting down.
CTCTGTGTGGCCATTGTCGGCAACTTCCTTTATCGTGATGTGAACCTGCTGGGGCGGGCTGTCGCGGTAGTCGTTTTGATTGCTGCAGCAGGTGGTGTCGCTCTGTTGACCACAAAAGGTAAAGCCACGGTTGCTTTTGCCCGTGAAGCAAGAACTGAAGTCCGTAAAGTGATTTGGCCGACCCGCCAGGAAACATTGCACACCACATTAATCGTTGCAGCAGTGACGGCTGTTATGTCACTGATCCTGTGGGGGCTGGATGGTATTCTGGTCCGTGTGGTCTCTTTTATCACTGGACTGAGGTTCTGAAATGTCTGAAGCTCCTAAAAAACGTTGGTACGTCGTTCAGGCGTTTTCCGGCTTTGAAGGTCGCGTAGCTACTTCTCTGCGTGAACATATTAAATTGCATAATATGGAAGAACTGTTTGGTGAAGTTATGGTGCCAACAGAAGAAGTGGTTGAAATTCGTGGCGGTCAACGCCGTAAAAGCGAACGTAAATTTTTCCCGGGCTATGTTCTTGTCCAGATGGTGATGAATGACGCCAGTTGGCACCTGGTACGCAGTGTACCGCGTGTTATGGGCTTCATCGGTGGTACATCTGACCGCCCGGCGCCCATCAGCGACAAAGAAGTTGATGCTATCATGAACCGTCTGCAGCAGGTTGGGGATAAACCGCGTCCGAAAACGCTGTTTGAACCGGGTGAAATGGTTCGTGTTAACGATGGTCCGTTCGCTGACTTTAACGGCGTTGTCGAAGAAGTCGATTACGAGAAAAGCCGCCTGAAAGTGTCTGTGTCCATCTTTGGCCGCGCGACACCTGTTGAGCTGGATTTCAGCCAGGTAGAAAAAGCCTGATTAGCCTGACGTCACAACTGCTGCGGCGCCACTAACCCGCAGGTTGTGCTGGTTATAAAATCGAATGTAAAAGCAACAATTACTGTTGCGTGAGGCGCGAAATTGACATACAATTTCGCGCCTTTTGTTTTTACATGCCGTAAAGCGTGTAAACAGAGTTTAACTACGGGGAGCCTCCAAAGAGGCGTTATAACCCATTAGAGGAAATATCAATGGCCAAGAAAGTCCAAGCCTATGTCAAGCTGCAGGTTGCAGCTGGTATGGCTAACCCGAGTCCGCCAGTTGGTCCGGCTCTGGGTCAGCAGGGTGTTAACATCATGGAATTCTGTAAAGCGTTTAACGCCAAAACTGAATCCCTTGAGAAAGGTCTGCCAATTCCGGTTGTTATTACCGTTTACGCTGACCGTTCTTTCACCTTCGTTACCAAAACTCCGCCGGCAGCAGTTCTGCTGAAAAAAGCGGCTGGTATCAAGTCTGGTTCCGGTAAACCGAACAAAGACAAAGTGGGTAAAGTAACTCACGCTCAGGTTCTTGAGATTGCTCAGACCAAAGCAGCGGACATGACTGGTGCAGATGTTGAAGCGATGGCTCGTTCTATCGCTGGTACCGCTCGTTCCATGGGCCTGGTAGTGGAGGACTAAGAAATGGCTAAACTGACCAAGCGCATGCGCGTGATCCGTGACAAAGTTGATGCAACTAAACAGTATGACATCAGCGAAGCCATTGCTCTGCTGAAAGAGCTGGCCACTGCAAAATTCGTAGAAAGCGTAGACGTTGCCGTTAACCTCGGCATCGATGCACGTAAATCTGATCAGAACGTTCGTGGCGCAACTGTGCTGCCGAATGGTACTGGTCGTACCGTTCGCGTTGCTGTATTTACCCAGGGCCCTAACGCTGAAGCAGCTAAAGCTGCTGGCGCTGAGCTGGTAGGTATGGAAGATCTGGCTGATCAGATCAAGAAAGGCGAAATGAACTTCGACGTTGTTATTGCTTCTCCGGATGCAATGCGCGTTGTTGGTCAACTCGGCCAGATCCTGGGGCCGCGCGGCCTGATGCCAAACCCGAAAGTTGGTACTGTAACTCCTAACGTTGCTGAAGCAGTTAAAAATGCTAAAGCTGGTCAGGTTCGTTACCGTAACGACAAAAACGGCATCATCCACACCACTATTGGTAAAGTAGATTTTGACGCTGACAAACTGAAAGAAAACCTGGAAGCACTGCTGGTTGCGCTGAAAAAAGCAAAACCTGCTACTGCTAAAGGTATCTATATCAAGAAAGTTAGCCTGTCTACCACCATGGGTGCTGGCGTTGCTGTTGACCAGGCTGGTCTGTCAGCTTCTGCGAACTAATCATTCGCTTTACGTGGGCGGTGGATTTGTCTACAATCTTCCCCCCACGTTTCTGCTCAGGCAGACGTTTAGTGCAGAACGTGCAATGCACGAATTGTACTGAACAAGAATTTCGGTTGGAGCCTGGCCTTATCCAGGCCTCCGTCCAAGACCGCAGGTGTTTCTTAATTGAGGCTTAATTTCCTGCGTAGACGGTGACAGAACCTGAAGAATCTTTTTATTAAGTTCTCTTTGGCTTGTTTCTGCTCACCGTATTAAGACGTTCTTATCGTTGATAAGAGTGAAGTGAGTTCCGGGGCTTAGTGTCCCGGCAAACATCCAGGAGCAAAGCTAATGGCTTTAAATCTTCAAGACAAACAAGCGATTGTTGCTGAAGTCAGCGAAGTAGCCAAAGGCGCGCTGTCTGCGGTAGTTGCGGATTCCCGTGGCGTAACCGTAGACAAAATGACCGAACTGCGTAAAGCAGGTCGCGAAGCCGGCGTTTACATGCGTGTTGTTCGTAACACCCTGTTGCGTCGTGTTGTTGAAGGCACTCAGTTCGAATGCCTGAAAGACGCGTTTGTTGGTCCGACCCTGATTGCATACTCTATGGAACACCCGGGCGCAGCTGCTCGTCTGTTCAAAGATTTCGCTAAAGCGAATGCAAAATTTGAGGTCAAAGCGGCAGCCTTTGAAGGTGAGTTCATCCCGGCGGCTCAGATCGATCGCCTGGCAACTCTGCCAACCTACGAAGAAGCAATTGCACGCCTGATGGCAACCATGAAAGAAGCCTCTGCTGGCAAACTGGTTCGCACTCTGGCGGCTGTACGCGATGCGAAAGAAGCTGCTTAATTGCACTTTTTTTTGTCATTCGCTTGCTTACGTATAAACTTATTCTGATATTCAGGAACAATTTAAATGTCTATCACTAAAGATCAAATCATTGAAGCAGTATCCGCTATGTCCGTAATGGACGTTGTAGAACTGATTTCTGCAATGGAAGAAAAATTCGGTGTTTCTGCTGCTGCTGCTGTAGCTGTTGCTGCTGGCCCGGCTGCTGACGCTGCTGAAGAAAAAACTGAATTCGACGTAATTCTGAAAGCTGCTGGCGGTAACAAAGTTGCTGTTATCAAAGCAGTGCGTGGTGCTACCGGTCTGGGCCTGAAAGAAGCCAAAGATCTGGTTGAATCTGCTCCGGCTGCCCTGAAAGAAGGCGTGAGCAAAGACGACGCAGAAGCTCTGAAGAAAGCTCTGGAAGAAGCTGGCGCTGAAGTTGAAGTTAAATAAGCCACTTTTTCTGGTAACAGCCTGAGAAATCAGGCTGCTGGCTGGTGATTTTATAGTCACCAGCCTTTTTGCGCTCAAGGGAGCCAGTAGCGTTTCACACTGTTTGACTGCTGGTTTTCATGTCAATGCTTGTTTCTATCGACGACTTAATATACTGCGACAGCGCGGTGTTGCTGGGTAAATCGCAATGAAATGGTTTAAGAGTGATAGAAACAGGCATTGCGGATAGTGTTCCACTTTCCGGTCAAAAAATAGTGTTGCATAAAAAACTGTCCGTCCAGTGGGCAGAGTGGGTCGACTTGTCAGCGAGCTGAGGAACCCTATGGTTTACTCCTATACCGAGAAAAAACGTATTCGTAAGGATTTTGGTAAACGTCCACAAGTTCTGGATGTCCCATATCTCCTTTCTATCCAGCTTGACTCGTTCCAGAAGTTTATCGAGCAAGATCCTGAAGGGCAGTACGGTCTTGAAGCGGCTTTCCGCTCCGTATTCCCGATTCAGAGCTACAGCGGCAATTCGGAACTGCAATACGTCAGCTACCGTCTTGGCGAACCTGTCTTTGATGTTCAAGAATGCCAGATCCGTGGTGTGACGTTCTCTGCACCGCTGCGCGTAAAACTGCGCCTGGTTATCTATGAACGTGAAGCGCCTGAAGGCACTGTAAAAGACATCAAAGAACAAGAAGTCTACATGGGTGAAATCCCGCTCATGACTGATAACGGTACTTTTGTTATCAACGGTACTGAGCGTGTTATCGTTTCCCAGTTACACCGTAGCCCGGGCGTCTTCTTTGACAGTGACAAAGGGAAAACCCACTCTTCGGGTAAGGTTCTGTACAACGCGCGTATTATTCCTTACCGCGGTTCATGGCTGGACTTCGAATTCGATCCGAAAGACAACCTGTTCGTACGTATCGACCGCCGTCGTAAACTGCCGGCAACGATTATCCTGCGCGCACTGAACTACACAACTGAACAGATCCTGGATTTGTTCTTCAAAAAAGTTGTGTTTGAAATCCGTGATAACAAACTGCAAATGCAGTTGGTGCCGGAACGTCTGCGTGGTGAAACCGCTTCTTTCGATATCGAATCAGACGGTAAAGTTTACGTTGAGAAAGGTCGCCGTATCACTGCTCGTCATATCCGTCAGTTGGAAAAAGACGAAGTTCAGCACATTGAAGTTCCTGTCGAATATATCGCCGGGAAAGTCGTTGCTAAAGATTACATCGACGAATCAACAGGCGAGCTGATCTGCCCGGCGAACATGGAGCTGTCTCTGGACTTGCTGGCTAAACTGAGCCAGGCAGGCCATAAGAGCATTGAGACTCTGTTCACCAACGATCTGGACCATGGTCCGTACATGTCCGAAACCGTGCGTATTGACCCAACCAATGACCGCCTGAGCGCGCTGGTTGAAATCTATCGCATGATGCGTCCTGGTGAGCCGCCGACTCGTGAAGCTGCTGAAAGCCTGTTCGAGAACCTGTTCTTCTCTGAAGACCGCTATGACCTGTCTGCTGTAGGTCGTATGAAATTCAACCGCTCGCTGCTGCGTGGCGAGATTGAAGGTTCTGGCATCCTGAGCAAAGAAGACATTATCGATGTAATGAAAAAACTCATCGATATTCGTAACGGTAAAGGCGAAGTGGATGATATTGACCACCTCGGCAACCGTCGTATTCGCTCTGTGGGTGAAATGGCTGAGAACCAGTTCCGTGTTGGCCTGGTGCGTGTAGAGCGTGCGGTTAAAGAACGTCTGTCTCTGGGCGATCTCGACACCCTGATGCCGCAGGACATGATCAACGCGAAACCTATCTCTGCTGCAGTTAAAGAGTTCTTTGGTTCCAGCCAGCTGTCTCAGTTTATGGACCAGAACAACCCGCTGTCAGAGATTACCCATAAACGCCGTATTTCCGCGTTGGGCCCAGGTGGTCTGACTCGTGAGCGTGCGGGCTTTGAAGTTCGAGACGTTCACCCGACTCACTACGGTCGTGTGTGCCCAATCGAAACCCCTGAAGGTCCGAACATCGGTCTTATCAACTCCTTGTCTGTTTATGCACAGACCAACGAGTATGGTTTCCTTGAAACACCGTATCGTAAAGTGACTGACGGTGTTGTGACCGACGAAATTCATTACCTGTCTGCTATTGAAGAAGGCAACTTCGTTATCGCTCAGGCGAACTCCAACCTGGATGACGACGGCCACTTCGTAGAAGACCTGGTAACCTGCCGTAACAAAGGCGAATCAAGTTTGTTCAGCCGTGATCAGGTTGACTACATGGACGTTTCCACACAACAGGTTGTTTCTGTTGGTGCGTCTCTGATTCCCTTCCTGGAACACGATGACGCCAACCGTGCATTGATGGGTGCGAACATGCAACGTCAGGCGGTACCAACTCTGCGCTCTGATAAGCCGCTGGTTGGTACAGGTATGGAACGCGCTGTTGCAGTTGACTCCGGTGTTACAGCTGTTGCCAAACGTGGTGGGACTATCCAGTACGTTGATGCTTCCCGTATCGTTATTAAAGTTAACGAAGATGAGATGTATCCGGGCGAAGCAGGTATCGATATTTACAACCTGACCAAGTACACCCGTTCTAACCAGAACACCTGCATCAACCAGATGCCGTGTGTGTCTCTGGGTGAGCCGGTGGAACGTGGTGATGTTCTGGCTGATGGCCCGTCCACCGATTTGGGTGAACTGGCGCTGGGTCAGAATATGCGCGTGGCGTTCATGCCATGGAACGGTTACAACTTCGAAGACTCCATCCTCGTATCTGAGCGTGTTGTCCAGGAAGACCGTTTCACCACTATCCATATTCAGGAACAAGCTTGTGTGTCTCGCGACACCAAACTGGGGCCTGAAGAAATTACTGCAGATATCCCGAACGTGGGTGAAGCTGCGCTCTCCAAACTGGATGAATCCGGTATTGTTTACATCGGTGCAGAAGTTACTGGTGGCGACATCCTGGTGGGCAAAGTAACGCCGAAAGGCGAAACTCAGCTGACTCCGGAAGAGAAACTGCTGCGTGCCATCTTTGGTGAAAAAGCCTCTGATGTTAAAGACTCTTCTCTGCGCGTACCGAATGGTGTATCTGGTACCGTTATTGACGTTCAGGTCTTTACTCGCGATGGCGTAGAAAAAGATAAACGTGCGCTGGAAATCGAAGAAATGCAGCTCAAACAGGCTAAGAAAGACCTGTCTGAAGAACTGCAAATCCTCGAAGCTGGCTTGTTCGGCCGTATCCGTGCTGTGCTGATCTCTGGTGGCATCGAAGCTGAGAAGCTCGACAAACTGCCACGTGATCGCTGGCTGGAACTGGGCCTGGCTGATGAAGAAAAACAGAATCAGCTGGAACAACTGGCAGAGCAGTACGATGAACTGAAGCACGAGTTCGAGAAAAAACTCGAAGCGAAACGCCGTAAAATCACTCAGGGCGATGACCTGGCACCTGGCGTGCTGAAAATCGTTAAAGTGTATCTGGCTGTTAAACGTCAGATTCAGCCTGGGGATAAAATGGCGGGCCGCCACGGTAACAAAGGGGTTATTTCTAAGATCAACCCGATCGAAGATATGCCATACGATGAAAACGGCACGCCGGTTGATATCGTACTGAACCCACTGGGCGTACCGTCTCGTATGAACATCGGTCAGATCCTGGAAACCCACCTGGGTATGGCTGCTAAAGGTATTGGCGACAAGATTAACGCCATGCTGAAACAGCAGCAGGAAGTGGCCAAACTGCGTGAGTTCATCCAGCGTGCTTATGACCTGGGTGCAGACGTTCGCCAGAAAGTAGACCTGAATACCTTCAGCGATGAAGAAGTTCTGCGTCTGGCTGAAAACCTGCGCAAAGGTATGCCGATTGCCACCCCAGTGTTTGATGGTGCGAAAGAAGCTGAAATTAAAGAGCTGCTGAAACTGGGTGATCTGCCGACTTCTGGTCAGATTACGCTGTTTGACGGCCGTACCGGTGAGAAGTTCGAGCGTCAGGTAACTGTTGGTTACATGTACATGCTCAAACTGAACCACCTGGTCGACGACAAAATGCACGCTCGTTCCACCGGTTCTTACAGCCTGGTTACTCAGCAGCCGCTGGGTGGTAAGGCGCAGTTCGGTGGTCAGCGCTTCGGGGAGATGGAAGTGTGGGCACTGGAAGCATATGGTGCCGCCTATACCCTGCAGGAAATGCTCACCGTTAAGTCTGATGACGTGAATGGCCGTACCAAGATGTATAAAAACATCGTGGATGGCAGCCATCAGATGGAACCGGGCATGCCGGAATCCTTCAACGTACTGTTGAAAGAAATCCGTTCGCTGGGTATCAACATCGAACTGGAAGACGAGTAATTCTCGCGCAAACAGGTCCATGGTGCCCGGGTAATACCGGGCATCAGAGAGTGCTAACTCCGACGGGAGCCAATCCGTGAAAGACTTATTAAAGTTTCTGAAAGCGCAAACTAAAACCGAAGAGTTTGATGCGATCAAAATTGCTCTGGCATCGCCAGACATGATCCGTTCCTGGTCTTTTGGTGAAGTTAAAAAGCCGGAAACCATTAACTACCGTACCTTCAAACCGGAGCGTGACGGTCTGTTCTGTGCTCGCATTTTCGGGCCGGTAAAAGATTACGAGTGCCTGTGCGGTAAGTACAAGCGCTTGAAACACCGCGGTGTTATCTGTGAAAAATGTGGTGTTGAAGTTACTCAGACCAAAGTACGTCGTGAACGTATGGGTCACATTGAGCTGGCTTCTCCGACTGCCCACATTTGGTTCCTGAAATCACTGCCATCCCGTATCGGTTTGCTGCTCGATATGCCTTTGCGTGATATCGAACGTGTACTGTACTTCGAATCTTATGTAGTTATCGAAGGCGGTATGACCAACCTGGAACGCCGTCAGATCCTGACTGAAGAACAGTATCTGGACGCGCTGGAAGAGTTTGGTGACGAATTCGACGCGAAAATGGGTGCAGAAGCTATTCAGGCCCTGCTGAAAGGCATGGATCTGGAGCAGGAATGTGAACAACTGCGCGAAGAGTTGAATGAAACCAACTCTGAAACCAAACGTAAAAAGCTGACCAAGCGTATCAAGCTGCTGGAAGCGTTCGTTCAGTCTGGTAACAAACCAGAGTGGATGATCCTGACAGTTCTGCCGGTTCTGCCGCCAGATCTGCGCCCACTGGTACCGCTGGATGGTGGTCGTTTCGCAACATCAGATCTGAACGATCTGTACCGTCGCGTTATCAACCGTAACAACCGTCTGAAACGTCTGCTGGATCTGGCTGCGCCAGATATCATCGTACGTAACGAAAAACGTATGCTGCAGGAAGCGGTTGATGCCCTGCTGGATAACGGTCGTCGCGGTCGTGCCATTACTGGTTCTAACAAACGTCCTCTGAAATCTTTGGCCGATATGATCAAAGGTAAACAGGGTCGTTTCCGTCAGAACCTGCTGGGTAAACGTGTTGACTACTCCGGCCGTTCGGTTATCACCGTAGGTCCATACCTGCGCCTGCACCAGTGCGGTCTGCCGAAGAAAATGGCACTGGAGCTGTTCAAACCGTTCATCTACGGCAAGCTGGAACTGCGTGGTTTAGCTACCACCATCAAAGCAGCCAAGAAAATGGTTGAACGTGAAGAAGCCGTTGTTTGGGATATCCTGGACGAAGTTATTCGCGAACACCCGGTCATGCTGAACCGTGCGCCAACTCTGCACCGTTTGGGTATTCAGGCATTTGAACCTGTACTGATCGAAGGTAAAGCTATTCAGCTGCACCCGCTGGTGTGTGCGGCGTATAACGCCGACTTCGATGGTGACCAGATGGCTGTTCACGTACCGCTGACGCTGGAAGCCCAGTTGGAAGCGCGTGCGCTGATGATGTCCACCAACAACATTCTGTCTCCGGCAAACGGTGAACCAATCATCGTTCCGTCTCAGGACGTTGTACTGGGTCTGTACTACATGACCCGTGACAAAATCAACGCCATGGGCGAAGGCATGGTTCTCACCGGGCCGAAAGAAGCTGAACGTTTATACCGTTCAGGCCAGGCTGAGCTGCATGCGCGCGTAAAAGTACGTATCACAGAATATGAAAAAGACGAACAGGGTGAATATGTGGCGAAAACCACATTGAAAGACACCACTGTTGGTCGTGCGATTCTGTGGATGATCGTACCTCAGGGTCTGCCGTTCACTATCGTGAACCAGCCGCTGGGTAAAAAAGCGATCTCCAAAATGCTGAACACCTGTTACCGCATTCTGGGCCTGAAACCGACGGTTATTTTTGCTGACCAGATCATGTATACCGGTTTTGCGTATGCAGCACGTTCTGGTGCATCTGTTGGTATCGACGATATGGTTATTCCGGCGAAAAAAGCCGAAATCATCGCCGAAGCTGAAGCAGAAGTGGCAGAAATCCAGGAACAGTTCCAGTCTGGTCTGGTAACTGCGGGCGAACGTTACAACAAAGTCATCGATATTTGGGCTGCGGCGAATGACCGTGTTTCCAAAGCGATGATGGATAACCTGCAAACTGAAACCGTTATTAACCGTAAAGGTGAAGAAGAGCAGCAGGTTTCCTTTAACAGCATCTATATGATGGCCGACTCCGGGGCGCGTGGTTCTGCGGCTCAGATTCGTCAGCTGGCTGGTATGCGTGGTCTGATGGCTAAGCCAGATGGCTCCATCATCGAAACGCCAATCACCGCGAACTTCCGTGAAGGTCTGAACGTACTCCAGTACTTCATTTCAACCCACGGTGCTCGTAAAGGTCTGGCGGATACCGCACTGAAAACAGCAAACTCCGGTTACCTGACTCGTCGTCTGGTTGACGTCGCGCAGGACCTGGTTGTGACTGAAGATGACTGTGGTACGTTAGACGGCATCATGATGACGCCGGTTATCGAAGGTGGTGATGTTAAAGAACCACTGCGTGACCGCGTACTGGGTCGTGTAACGGCTGAAGACGTTCTGAAACCGGGTACCGCAGATATTCTGGTTCCGCGTAACACTCTGCTCAATGAACAGTGGTGTGACCTGCTGGAAGTGAATTCTGTAGACAGCCTGAAAGTACGTTCTGTTGTAACCTGTGACACCGATTTTGGTGTGTGTGCCCACTGCTATGGTCGTGACCTGGCGCGTGGTCATATCATCAACAAAGGTGAAGCCATTGGGGTTATCGCAGCACAGTCTATCGGTGAACCTGGTACTCAGCTGACCATGCGTACCTTCCACATCGGTGGTGCGGCATCTCGTGCGGCTGCTGAATCCAGCATCCAGGTGAAAAATAAAGGTAGCATCAAGCTGAACAACGCGAAGTCCGTTGTTAACTCCAGCGGTAAACTGGTTATTACTTCTCGTAATACCGAGCTGAAGTTGTTCGACGAATTCGGCCGTACCAAAGAAAGCTATAAAGTACCTTACGGTTCTGTGCTGACCAAAAATGATGGCGAGCAAGTAGCAGCAGGCGAAACTGTTGCTAACTGGGATCCGCACACCATGCCGGTTATCACCGAAGTTCCGGGCTTTATTCGCTTTACCGACATGATCGACGGCCAGACCATTACTCGTCAGACTGATGAGCTGACTGGTTTGTCTTCTATCGTGGTTCTGGACTCAGCTGAGCGTACTGCGGGTGGTAAAGACCTGCGTCCGGCACTGAAAATCGTTGATGCCAACGGTGATGATGTCCTGATCCCTGGTACCGATATGCCTGCGCAGTACTTCCTGCCGGGTAAAGCTATCGTTCAGTTGGATGACGGCGTTCAGATTAGCTCCGGTGACACACTGGCGCGTCTGCCGCAGGAATCTGGCGGTACTAAAGATATTACCGGTGGTCTGCCGCGTGTTGCTGACTTGTTCGAAGCACGTCGTCCGAAAGAACCTGCAATCCTTGCTGAAATCAGCGGTGTGGTTTCCTTCGGTAAAGAAACCAAAGGTAAACGTCGCCTGGTTATCACCCCACTGGATGGTGAAAACGCTTACGAAGAGATGATTCCTAAATGGCGTCAGCTCAACGTGTTTGAAGGTGAACGTGTTGAACGTGGTGACGTGATTTCCGATGGTCCGGAATCTGCTCATGACATTCTGCGTCTGCGTGGTGTTCAGGCTGTAACTCGTTACATCGTTAACGAAGTACAGGACGTATACCGTCTGCAGGGCGTTAAGATCAACGATAAACACATCGAAGTTATCGTTCGTCAGATGCTGCGTAAAGCTACCATCATGAATGCAGGCAGCTCCGACTTCCTGGAAGGCGAGCAGGTAGAGTACTCTCGCGTGAAAATCGCGAACCGCTTGTTGGAAGACGACGGCAAAGTCAGCGCAACGTTCATGCGCGACCTGCTGGGTATTACCAAAGCGTCTCTGGCAACCGAGTCCTTCATCTCTGCTGCATCGTTCCAGGAAACGACGCGTGTTCTTACCGAAGCCGCTGTTGCGGGTAAACGTGATGAACTGCGTGGCCTGAAAGAGAACGTCATTGTGGGTCGTTTGATTCCGGCTGGTACCGGCTATGCTTACCACCAGGATCGCATGCGCCGCCGTGCTGCGGGTGAAACACCTGCTGCTGCACCGCAGATCAGTGCTGAAGAAGCTACTGCCAACCTGGCAGAGCTGCTGAATGCTGGCCTGGGCGGGAACAACGATAACGATTAATCGTTATCTCTCGCTGATAAAACCGCGTCTTCGGGCGCGGTTTTTTTTTGCTATTTTCACATCCCACCAAACGTTACCTCTTCCCAATGGCCTGGAAAATATCGGGCAGCTACGTGTTTTTCCAGACAATAACAGTGATGAAAAGCAGGAAGGCGGGGTGGCCGATGGAGAGGGGAAGTGGCCACCCCGGGCAACGTATTGCGCTGCCGGAGTGACCATATCGTCATTCCCTGAGTTTGCTCAATGCCCGTTTGTCAGGGCAGGAAACAGGGTTCCAGAGATTTACTGATTTGCTGAAAATGCCGGGCTCGTTTGCTGCCCTCTTCCCAAAAAACTGTCCCAGTCTTTCCATACTGGTTGTAACCCTGCATCAGTCAGTGCTTTGGCGACCACATCCGGCGCCCGGTTATCATGGGGAGAAAATTGCTCCAGTTCGGGCTGGTGGTCTGCATAGCCTCCTGGTTGCGTGCTGGAAAATGCGCTGACATGGGTAATGGCCAGTGGGACAACATGGTCACGAAACCAGGGGGATTCACGGGTTGACAGTGATAACTCCAGTTCCGGGGAGAATAAGCGGAAGGCGCAAATAACCTGAAGTAGCTGCTTTTCATCCATGAGTGACGCCGGGACTATTCCACCTTCACATGGGCGTAAACGGGGGAAAGATACAGAAAACCGGCTCTGCCAGTAATGCTGTTGTAACCAGAGCAAGTGTTCTGCCACCATAAAGCAATCCACCCGCCAGTTATCCGACAACCCAATCAACGCTCCCAGGCCAATTCGGTCAATACCCGCTTTGCCAAGCCGGTCCGGGGTATCCAGCCGCCAGAAAAAATCCTGCTTCTTACCGCGCAAATGGTGCCGTGCATACATTGCTTCATGGTAGGTTTCCTGGTAAACCATAACGCCATCCAGCCCCAACTGCTTAAGCTCCGCATACTCGTCTTCACTCATTGGCTGCACTTCCATTTGCACAGAACTAAAGTGGGCACGAATAGCAGGCAGGTATTGACGAAAGTAGTCCATACCCACTTTTCGCTGATGCTCGCCAGTCACCAGTAACAGATTTTCAAACCCAAGCTGGCGTATGGCTTCGCACTCACGTTCGATTTCCTCGCCATCGAGAGTCTTACGCTTAATGTGATTGCTCATTGAGAAACCACAATACGTACAATCGTTTGCACATAGGTTTGACAGGTATAACGGAACATAAAAGTTAACCGTATTACCAAAGCGCTGGCGGGTTAAACGCTGGGCCATTCCTGCCATGGGCTCCAGGTATTCTGCGGCGGCGGGAGACAGCAGTGCCATCATATCTTCCGGCCCGCGTTTTTCCCGGCATAATGCTCTCTGCACATCATCTTTGGTCTTACTGTTGATGCTAAGTGCAATGTCATCCCAGTCCAGAGTGCGCCAGTAATCACTAAAGTGGCTCATCCGTTCACCTCCGCACTGGCATTCAGAAATGCCGTCAGTGGGCTGGAAGCGCTGGCGGTCATCCGTTGTTCCCCATACCCGGCACTGGCTGCCAGTACACCAGCCTCGACGGCCAGCCGGAAAGCCTGTGCCATTCTGACCGGGTCGCCCGCTGTAGCGATAGCGGTGTTAACTAATACGCCATCGGCCCCCAACTCCAGGGCGGCAGTGGCATGCCCGGGCGTACCGATCCCGGCATCAACAATCACCGGAACACCAGCCTGCTCAATAATGATTTCCAGCATCGCCTGGGTTTGTAACCCACGATTAGAACCAATCGGCGCACCCAAAGGCATAACGGCAGCACAACCAGCGTCTTCCAAATGGCGGCATAACACCGGGTCGGCTCCACAATAAGGCAGAACAATAAACCCATCTTTAACCAGTAAGCGGGCGGCCTGGAGTGTGGCGATGGGGTCTGGCATCAGGTAACGGCTGTCCGGGTGAATTTCCAGTTTCACCCAGTTGGTACCTAATGCTTCGCGCGCAAGCTGTGCGGCAAAGACCGCTTCATCTGCCGTTTTGGCACCCGATGTGTTGGGCAATAGTTGCACGCCGGCAGCCAGTAGCGGTTGCAGTAAATCGTCCCGGTGCTGGCGGAAATCAACCCGCTTTAACGCCAGTGTGACCAGTTGGGTACCACTGGCAATAATGGCCTGCTGCATTAATAATGGCGAAGCAAATTTCCCGGTGCCTGTCAGCAGGTGAGAATCAAACGTTTTATCAGCAATACGTAACATGTCAGCCTCCGGCAATGACTTCAAACAGCAGCAGGTCATCGCCTGGCTGTAGAATGTGGGTATCCCAGTGTTCGCGTGGCAGGATTGTCTGGTTTAGCGCCAGCGCGGTGCCGGGCTTCAGTTGGTGGAAAGTAGACAATAACTGCACCACCGTGGTGTTTTCAGCACAACTTACCGGATGGTCATTAAACTGAATTTGCATGTTGCCCTCCACACACCGGGCAGTGAGGCGATGGCTGGAGCCGAATGGCACGCCACAGATTGGTTTTGGCATCAAACAGAGATAAAGTCCCGGCCTGGTTGGTGACTCCAGCCAGCCACTTCAGTGCTTCCAGCGCCTGGCTGACACCCAGTAACCCAACAACAGGCCCCAGCACACCCGCAGTACGGCAGTTCCGCTCTGGCTCGTGCTCGTCAGGCCATAAACAACGGTAACAACCCTGTTGCCATGGTGGAGACAGCACCATCATTTGCCCGCCAAACCCAACGGCACTGGCGGTGATAAATGGCTTGTTCAGTGCCACACAGGCTGCATTGATTGCCTGGCGGGTTGGCATATTGTCACTGCAATCAAGTACCAGGTCGGCATCAGCCAGCACACTGGTTAGTGTTTCTGGTGTAAGGTACTGGTCGATGGGCGTTAGCGTGACAGACGGGTTGACCTGAGCCAGTTTTTCAACGGCTACATGTGCTTTATTGCGGCCAATATCTTGCTGTGTATACAGTGTCTGGCGATGCAGGTTACTGATGTGAACGACATCGCCGTCAGCAAGAATTAACTGGCCCACCCCAGCGCCAGCCAGATAATGAGCAGCCGGTGAACCGAGCCCGCCTAACCCAATCACAGCAACGCAGGACTTGCTCAGAGCCTGCTGGCCGTCGAGGCCCACTTCATCCAGCAGTAAATGGCGGCTGTAACGCATGAAATCCTGATCATTCATCGCCATTCCCCGCTAAATTAAGTAATGCTCTGGTTGCAGCCTGCCAGTCTTGCGCCTGTGTAATGGCGCTTACCACGGCAATGCTGCCCACCCCGGTAGCCAGTACCTCAGGTGCCCGCGCCAGGCTTATTCCTCCTATTGCTACTGTTGGGTAACCTTGCAGGCGGTGAACGTGAGAAGCCAGTTGTTGCAGGCCTTGTGGCTCGGAAGGCATTTGCTTGGTTTGTGTGGGGAAAATATGCCCCAGAGCAATGTAAGAGGGGCGCACAGACAGTGCCCGGTCGATTTCAGCGTCATCATGAGTGGAAACGCCCAGGCGTAACCGCGCATCGCAAATTGCGCCCAGGTTCGCGGTGTCCAGGTCTTCCTGGCCCAGATGTACTCCCCAGGCCCGGTGTTTAATGGCCAGCCGCCAGTAATCGTTGATAAACAGCCGGGCTTCATAGCGCTGTCCAAGATGAATAGCCTGGATAATATCCTGCTCAACTTCATTCTCAGGCTTATCTTTGATACGAATCTGGAGCGTTTTCACTCCCAGAGCCAGCAGGCGCTTCAGCCAGGTAATGCTGTCTACGACGGGGTATAACCCCATCCGGACAGGCACGGTTGGAAAATCAGGTTGGTAAATCATGCCTGCTCCTTGCGAAGATAAATTTCTCCGCCGCGAGCGCGGAAATCCTGCGCCATGTTTTCCATGCCTTCCGCGCGTTGTTTTGCAGCGTAATCACGTACATCCTGGGTGATTTTCATGGAGCAAAATTTTGGCCCACACATCGAACAGAAGTGCGCCACTTTGCCGGATTCCTGAGGCAGGGTTTCATCGTGATAAGCCCGTGCAGTGAACGGGTCGAGGGCCAGGTTGAACTGGTCTTCCCAACGGAACTCGAAGCGGGCTTTTGACATCGCGTTATCGCGAATCTGCGCCCCCGGATGCCCTTTGGCAAGGTCGGCAGCATGAGCGGCAATTTTATAGGTGATAAGACCTTGCTTTACATCTTCTTTATTGGGGAGGCCAAGGTGCTCTTTTGGCGTGACATAACACAGCATGGCGCAACCGAACCAGCCAATCATGGCTGCGCCAATTCCTGATGTGAAGTGATCATAACCCGGTGCAATATCCGTGGTTAGTGGGCCAAGGGTATAAAACGGTGCTTCATGGCAGTGTTCCAGCTCTTCTGTCATATTGCGCTGAATCATCTGCATCGGCACATGCCCGGGGCCTTCAATCATCACCTGTACGTCATATTCCCAGGCGATTTTGGTCAGTTCGCCAAGCGTATGTAATTCTGAGAATTGCGCCTCGTCGTTCGCATCCTGAATAGATCCCGGGCGCAGGCCGTCACCCAAAGAGAGCGCAACATCATAGGCGGCACAGATTTCACAAATTTCACGGAAATGCTGATACAGGAAGTTTTCCTGATGATGGGAGAGGCACCATTTAGCCATAATCGAACCGCCACGAGAAACAATCCCGGTGAGGCGGTCTGCTGTCATTGGCACATAACGTAACAGTACTCCGGCATGGATAGTGAAGTAGTCCACGCCTTGCTCAGCCTGTTCAAGTAAGGTGTCACGGAACAGTGGCCAGGTGAGGTCTTCTGCAATGCCATTAACCTTTTCCAGCGCCTGGTAAATTGGAACGGTACCAATGGGAACCGGGCTGTTACGCAGGATCCACTCACGGGTTTCATGGATATAGCGGCCGGTTGATAAGTCCATTACTGTGTCTGCCCCCCAGCGTGTTGACCACACCAGTTTTTCCACTTCTTCTTCAATAGAAGAACTGACTGCCGAGTTACCAATATTGGCATTCACTTTAACCAGAAAGTTACGGCCAATAATCATTGGCTCAGATTCGGGGTGGTTAATGTTTGCCGGAATAATTGCGCGCCCGGCAGCCACTTCATCCCGAACAAACTCGGGGGTGATATTTTCCGGAAGATGCGCGCCAAAGCTGTGGCCTGGGTGCTGGTGGCGCAACACGCTGTCGCGGATCCGTTCCCGGCCCATATTTTCCCGCAGAGCAATAAACTCCATCTCCGGGGTGACAATTCCTTTGCGGGCGTAGTGTAACTGTGTAACGCAATGCCCTTTTATGGCTCTGCGCGGCGGCTGAACACCCTTGAAACGTAATTCTTCCAGCCCCTCGTCTTCCTGGCGTGCCAGCGTCCAGGACGATGAACTGTTGTGCAGTTGCTGGGTATCTTCGCGGGCATCAATCCAGGCCTGGCGGCATTTGGGCAGCCCCTGAAGTACATCAATAGATTGGTCCGGGTCGCCATAAGGGCCTGAAGTGTCATAAACCGGGATGGGGTCATTTGGCGTGAGTTCAGGGTTTTCCCGTGTACCGCCAGTCACGGTCGGGCTCATTTGTATTTCACGCATGGGTACCTGAATATCCGGGCGGCTGCCAGCCAGATATACCCGTTTTGATGCCGGAAAAGCAGAGCCTTCCAGAGTATTAATAAATTGCTGAGCAGCATCACGTTGCTCACGGCGGGTTGGTGTTTTTTGTACGGACATAGCGCATTCCAGTTTGTTGGTCAGGAAGTGGCTTGTCAGAACGACGGACAGGAGTAGCAAAGACGCAATAACGCCAGAAAATAAGCGTAATGCAGGGAGAGTACTCTTGTTCCCTTCGCAGGTCTTAACCTGATCAGGTTCCGCGGATCCCGAATTAACGGTCTCAGCCCGTGCTTACACACTGGGCACTCCGACAAGAAAAACATCGCTTTCGCGATAATGTATAAAAACTAACTTACTCGCTCACAGAACAAAACTCAAGCAGGCCGGGATTCGGCGTTGTCTGGTTCGGTATTCTGTAAATCATTTTTCCACACCAGGGTGAGTAGTTTATCTTCAAGGGTAAAACGCGCTTCAAGCGCTTCACCTATCCCTGATAAGGCCTGCTGAAATTCCTGCCAGTTATCATGGTCAATGGCAGTTTCCAGGCTGGTATCGTAGAAATGCATAATAGACTGCGTGTTGGCTTCTAACCGGGGGTAGAGTTGTGCGACAGATTTTGCGGTACTGGTACCTTCAACCTCTCGAATGATGCGCTCATAAAGACTAAAGTGGCATGCTGAGAGATAGTCCACCAGGCCCTGGCAAAAGTCGTCCAGCGCCTTTTCATCAATGGCGGAATGGGCACTCTTTTTAGGCTTGAGCCCAACTAACCGGTAATAAGCAATTAATAGTTGCCTGCGGGTATTCAGCCAACTGTCAACTAATGCATTACTACCACCAACACGGGCTGTCAGGTTTTCCAGTTGGTTTAGCATGTTTGAGCATCTCCATGAGTTATATACTCGTCATGCTTCAATTTGCAGGTGGGTAAGTAGTGCTTGCCTGCAACTCGAATTATTTTGAGTATCAGATAAAAATCTGAACCATCTGAATGTAGCTATTATGTAAACCAACATGCCAGTGACACAGAGGTTGTGCAAGGAAATATGAAACATTTTGTAAAAAAAACCGATGAAGGCTGGTGGGTTGTCAGCCATGAACAAAAATTGTGGTTGCCGGCAGGTGAGTTACCCTGTGGGAGCGCAGAGCAGTACCAGTTAGATGGTTTGCAGGCTATGCAAATTGGCACCTGGGATTCCCTTCCGGTCTGGCTGGTTCAGCACAACTTCCCTACAGGAATGGCTTCGGTCAGGCAACTTCTCGACAACGAAAGTGGGCTGTTTCAGTTAGCCGGCCGGGGTGTTCAGCTGGCTGAATTTTACCGTTCTCACAAATTCTGTGGCTACTGTGGTGCAGAAATGTACCCCAGCAAAACAGAGTGGGCGATGTTGTGCAGCCACTGCCATGAGCGCTATTACCCGCAAATAGCGCCCTGCATCATCGTAGCGATTCGCCGTGATGACCATATTTTGCTGGCACGCCATAACCGGCACAAGAATGGTGTTTACACCGTGCTGGCGGGCTTCGTGGAAGTGGGGGAAACGCTGGAGCAGGCTGTGGCGCGTGAGGTGATGGAAGAAAGCAGCATTCGCGTACAAAATTTGCGTTATGTCAGTTCACAGCCCTGGCCTTTTCCACAATCGCTGATGATGGCGTACATGGCGGATTACCACAGTGGTGATATCAAAATCGACCCTTCAGAACTCCTTGATGCTAACTGGTATCGCTATGATCAGCTTCCTTTACTCCCGCCACCGGGGACTGTCGCACGGCGGTTAATAGAAGATACTGTTGCCTTATGTCGGGCTGAGTATGAATAACATGCTACACTCAGCGCCCTATTTTTATTGTTTTATCTACCCTGACTGCGGGTGAATCAGCGCACAGAAGGAACCCCATGACTGACCTGAAAAATGATCGTTATTTGCGAGCCCTGTTACGCCAGCCGGTTGATGTTACCCCTGTATGGATGATGCGCCAGGCGGGCCGGTATCTACCGGAATATAAAGCGACCCGCGCGCAAGCAGGGGATTTTATGGCACTGTGCAAGAATGCTGAACTTGCCTGCGAGGTCACGCTGCAGCCGTTGCGCCGTTATGCACTGGATGCCGCCATTTTATTCTCTGATATTCTGACCATTCCGGATGCGATGGGGCTGGGGCTCTATTTTGAAGCGGGGGAAGGTCCACGCTTCACGTCGCCAGTGCGCAGTAAGGCCGATGTGGATAAATTACCGGTTCCTGACCCGGAAATGGAACTGGGCTATGTCATGAATGCAGTACGCACCATCCGCCGTGAACTGGCCGGGCAGGTACCGCTGATTGGTTTCTCTGGTAGCCCGTGGACACTGGCCACTTACATGGTTGAAGGTGGCAGCAGCAAAGCCTTTACGGTTATCAAAAAAATGCTGTTTGCCGAGCCCCAGACCTTACATACGTTGCTGGGCAAACTGGCAGAAAGCGTTACGCTTTACCTCAATGCTCAAATTCGGGCTGGTGCGCAGTCCGTGATGATCTTTGATACCTGGGGCGGTGTACTGAGTGGGCGAGATTATCAGGCGTTTTCCCTGAATTATATGCAGCAAATTGTTGCCGGCCTGATTCGTGAACATGAAGGGCGCCGTGTGCCTGTGACACTGTTTACCAAAGGTGGTGGGCAGTGGCTGGAAGCAATGGCCGAAACCGGGTGCGATGCCCTGGGCATCGACTGGACAACAGATATTGCAGATGCCCGGCGTCGGGTAGGGCATAAAGTTGCATTGCAGGGCAATATGGACCCGTCAATGCTGTATGCGCCTCCGGCTCGTATCGAAGAGGAAGTGGCATCTATCCTGGCCGGGTTTGGTCACGGAGAAGGCCATGTGTTCAATCTTGGGCACGGAATTCACCAGGATGTCCCGCCAGAGCATGCCGGAGCGTTTGTTGAAGCTGTTCACCGGCTTTCTGCTCAATGGCATAAATAATGGACCTGGCGGCGCTCAGGGCGCAACAACAGCACCTGGCCTCTCAGGTGATAACCGAAGACTGCGGCGTGCCTGCCGAACCGCGGCTCATTGGTGGTGCTGATGTGGGCTTCGAACAACAGGGTACTGTAACCCGCGCCGCACTGGTTCTGCTCTCCTGGCCTGATTTAACGCTGGTAGAATACCAGGTTGCACGTATTCCAACGGAATTCCCGTATATCCCCGGTTACCTCTCTTTTCGCGAATGCCCGGCGTTGCTGGCGGCGTGGGAGAAGCTATCCCGTCGCCCTGATTTGCTCTTTGTTGATGGCCAGGGGATTGCGCATCCGCGCCAGTTTGGTGTCGCCAGCCATTTTGGGTTACTGGTTGACACCCCAACGATTGGCGTGGCGAAAAAACGCCTGTATGGCACATCAGACAGCGAACAGTTGGCGCAGGATGGTGTTACGCCGTTGCTATCCTCAGAGCGCACCTTGGGCTGGGTGTGGCGCAGTAAGCCGCGTTGCCTGCCTTTGTTTATTTCCCCCGGGCACAAGGTTCACTCGGGCACCGCGCTTGCGTGGGTGAAACGCTGTACGCGAGGCTATCGCCTCCCAGAACCGACACGCTGGGCAGATGCCGTGGCATCCCGTCGCCCGGCATTTATACGCTGGCAAGAAAAAATGCGCCAGGTAGAGTAAACTGCGCCCAATATCGACTGTTGAGACTTCACTATGTTACAAAACCCAATTCACCTGCGTCTGGAAAAACTCCAGAGCTGGCAACATGTTACTTTTATGGCCTGCCTGTGTGAGCGGATGTACCCCAATTACGCCATGTTTTGCCAGCAAACTGAGTTTGGTAACGGGCAACTGTATCGGCGGATTCTGGATTTGGTCTGGGAGACATTGACGGTAAAAGACGCGAAGGTTAACTTCGACTCTCAACTGGAGAAGTTCGAAGACGCAATTCCGTCTGCGGATGATTTCGACATCTACGGTGTTTACCCGGCAATAGATGCCTGTGTGGCGTTAAGTGATTTGTTACATGCGCTGTTGGGAGGTGAAACCCTTGAGAAAGCTATCGAGGTAAGTAAAACCTCTATCACGTCAGTGTGCATGTTAGAAATGACCCAGTCCGGTCGGGAAATGACCGACGAAGAGTTGAAAGATAACCCTGCAGTTGAACAAGAATGGGACATCCAATGGGAGATTTTTCGCCTGTTGGCAGATTGCGAAGAGCGCGATGTTGAGCTGATCAAAGGGCTGCGTACAGACCTCCGAGAAGCGGGTATTAGCAATATCGGTATAAATTTTCAGCAATAAGATAAGAAAACACCTCTCAGTGTCTGATTTGTCGTACCTGGAGGCTTCCCATCAGCCCCTTGTCTGGTCTACATTTGTGGGGCGAAAAAAAGTGGCTATCGGTGCGTGTATGCAGGAGAGTGCTTAACAGGCATTTCCATCGCACTCGATGCTTAGCAAGCGATAAACACATTGTAAGGATAACTTATGAACAAGACTCAACTGATTGATGTAATTGCGGACAAGGCTGAACTGTCAAAAGCACAAGCGAAAGCTGCTCTGGAATCCACTCTGGCTGCGATTACTGAGTCTCTGAAAGAAGGCGATACTGTACAACTGGTTGGTTTCGGTACCTTCAAAGTGAACCACCGTGCTGAGCGCACTGGCCGCAACCCGCAAACGGGTAAAGAAATCAAAATCGCTGCTGCAAACGTTCCTGCGTTTGTATCCGGCAAAGCACTGAAAGACGCGGTTAAATAATCGCACTCTGACAGTGAACAGTTTTATCAGAGGGGCGGTAACGCCCCTTTTGTCATTCTGGCGGCTGTCCTGCTTATTGTTAGTGGGAGGAGTGCTGGTGGGATGCAGTTCGCAAAAACAGGGTTTGCCGCCATTTACTGCCAGTGGTTATGTCGATGAAAATGGTGCAGTGCGTATCTGGCGTAAAGACGGTGAAAATGGCACGGTCCACCTGCTGAGCGTGTTTAGCCCGTGGCACAATAATGGCAATACTGTGATCAATGATTATCGCTGGCAGGGTGATAAGCTGGTCTCAATGGTGTTAAAAACCGAAGGAAGTGCGCCACAAACGACTACCGTGCGCTTTGATGCCAACGGTGCGCTCAGTTTCATGCAGCGTGAAGTAAATGGCATGAAGCAGCAACTTTCTAACGAGCAAATAGCGCTTGAGCAGTACAATGCTACCCGTATCCGCAAAACCAGTGATGCATTACGTACTGGTAAAGTAATATTGCACCAGGGGCACTGGAACCAGAACGAAAGTATCACAACCTGTGAAGGTAACGTTTCGCGCCCTGAATTTGATTCCTTTTTCCTCTCCTATATTCAGGACCGCCAGCGGCGTTCTGCGAAGCCGGTGAGTGTTGCCTGGCTCTCTGCACCTGAAGGCACCCAATTACTGCTGGTCGCCAATAGTGACTTCTGTAGCTGGCAACCCAAAGCCGATACATTCTAGCACCGGTTGTGGTGATTCAGTTTTCCTGCCTGCCTGGCAAAAAAAAGCCACCCGAAGGTGGCCTGTACGTTTTGCCGTGCTTAGTTTTGTTCACGCTCTATGGCGCGGTACCCTATGTCTGAGCGGCTAAAGCTGCCTTCCCAGTGAATGGGTTTCATCAACGCATAGGCATTTGCCTGAGCCTGAGCCACTGTGTTGCCCAGTGCGGTCGCGCATAATACACGCCCACCGTTAGTAACGACGTTCTCCTGGGCATCCAGCCGAGTCCCGGCGTGGAACACTTTCGCATCTGTAGCAGATTCCAGTGGCAGGCCGTGGATAACATCACCAGTGTTGTAGCTGCCCGGGTAACCGCCTGCAGCAATCACCACCCCGAGAGCCGCACGTTCATCCCACTCAGAGCTTTGCTTATCCAGTGCGCCTTCGCAGGCAGCCTGGCACAATGCAACTAAATCGGATTTCATGCGTAACATAATCGGCTGTGTTTCCGGGTCGCCGAAACGGCAGTTGAACTCGATAACTTTCGGGTTACCCTGCTTATCAATCATCAGCCCGGCATATAAAAAGCCCACATAGGTGTTGCCTTCTGCTGCCATGCCTTTCACGGTTGGCCAAATGATGCGTTCCATGGTGCGGTTGAACACTTCATCTGTAACTACCGGAGCCGGGGAATAAGCACCCATACCACCGGTATTCGGGCCGGAATCACCATCACCAACACGTTTGTGATCCTGGCTGGTGGCCATCGGCAATACGTGCTCGCCATCCACCATCACAATAAAGCTGGCTTCTTCACCATCCAAAAATTCTTCAACCACCACCCGGTGGCCGGCATCACCAAAAGCATTGCCTGCCAGCATATCCTGAATGGCCGCTTCCGCTTCTTCCAGCGTCATCGCCACAATCACGCCTTTACCGGCAGCCAGGCCATCAGCCTTGATAACAATAGGGGCGCCTTTTTCACGGACATAAGCCAGTGCAGGTTCCACCTCAGTGAAATTCTGGTATTCGCCGGTTGGGATATGGTGCCGGGCCAGAAAGTCCTTGGTGAACGCTTTGGAACCTTCCAGTTGCGCGGCGCCTTTAGTGGGGCCAAAAATCGTCAGGCCAGCAGCCTGGAAGGCATCAACCACACCAATCACCAGCGGGGCTTCCGGGCCGACAATCGTCAGGTCAATTTTTTCGTTTTGCGCAAAGCTTAACAGTGCCGGGATATCCGTGACGTTGATATCCACATTCTGTAAAGCCGGTTCGAGTGCAGTTCCTGCATTACCCGGTGCGACAAATACTGTTTCTACCTGAGGGGACTGAGCTGCTTTCCATGCGAGCGCATGCTCGCGCCCACCATTACCAATAATTAATACTTTCATGCGAGGCTCCTGAATTAATGGCGGAAGTGACGCATACCAGTGAAGATCATAGCAATGCCGTGTTCATCGGCGGCGGCAATAACTTCTTCGTCGCGAATGGAACCACCCGGTTGGATAACGCAGGTAACGCCCACTGCTGCAGCTGCATCAATACCATCACGGAACGGGAAAAATGCATCAGACGCCATCGCTGAGCCTTTTACTTCCAGGCC
The DNA here is from genome assembly GCF_000705335.1 of Mangrovibacter sp. MFB070. Taxonomy (NCBI): domain Bacteria; kingdom Pseudomonadati; phylum Pseudomonadota; class Gammaproteobacteria; order Enterobacterales; family Enterobacteriaceae; genus Mangrovibacter; species Mangrovibacter sp. MFB070. The sequence continues at coordinate 2,078 of NZ_JJMI01000004.1, read as the reverse complement.
TTCGTCTTCGGCTTTGATACCGGCAATTTTGGCGGAATAAACACGGCTCATCTGCCCGGCACCAATGCCAATGGTCATATTTTCTTTGGCATACACAATGGCGTTGGATTTCACAAATTTGGCCACTTTCCAGCAGAACAGGGCATCGCGCAGTTCTTCGGCTGAAGGCTGGCGTTTCGTGACAACACGCAATTCGCTTTCACCCACCATACCCAGGTCGCGGTCCTGCACCAATAAGCCACCGTTGACGCGTTTAAAATCAAGGCCTGGCACCCGAGCCTGCCACTGACCACAGACCAGTACACGCACGTTTTGTTTGGCAGAAGTTACTTTCAGTGCTTCAGCGGTTGCTGAAGGGGCAATAATGACCTCAACAAACTGGCGGGAGATGATGGCCTCTGCAGTCTGCTCGTCCAGTTCGCGGTTGAACGCAATAATACCGCCAAAAGCGGAGGTCGGGTCGGTTTTCCAGGCGCGCTCGTAGGCAGCAAGAATATCGTCACCAATCGCCACGCCACAGGGGTTGGCGTGTTTCACAATCACACATGCGGGCTCGTTGAACTCTTTCACACACTCAAGAGCTGCGTCGGTATCGGCAATATTGTTATAAGACAGCGCTTTGCCCTGAACCTGCTCAGCAGTTGCCACGGAAGCTTCTGTTACCTGGCTCTCTATATAGAAAGCAGCCTGCTGGTGGCTGTTTTCCCCATAACGCATATCCTGCTTTTTCACAAAGTTCAGGTTCAGGGTGCGAGGGAAGCGGCCAGAAGGTTTGTCTGTTTCACCGTGGTATGGCGCAACCATGGTGCCGAAGTAGTTAGCAATCATGCTGTCATAGGCAGCGGTATGCTCGAATGCCTTAATTGCCAGGTCGAAGCGGGTTTCAAAAGTCAGTGAACCGTTGTTGGCATCCATTTCAGTAACAATAGTGGTGTAGTCATTGCTGTTAACCACAATCGCGACATCTTTATGGTTCTTGGCAGCGGAACGAACCATGGTAGGGCCACCAATATCGATATTTTCAACGGCGTCTTCCAGTGTGCAGCCTTCACGGGCAACAGTCTGGGCAAACGGGTAAAGGTTCACGACGACCATATCAATAGGGGAAATAGCATGCTCTGCCATGATAGCGTCATCCTGCCCACGACGGCCAAGAATGCCCCCATGCACTTTCGGGTGCAGCGTTTTCACTCGTCCATCCATCATTTCCGGGAAACCGGTGTAATCAGAAACTTCGGTTACCGGCAGGCCTGCATCAGCCAGCAAGCGGGCAGTACCACCTGTGGAGAGCAGTTCAACGCCACGTTGAGAAAGGGCCTGGGCAAATTCGACGATACCGGCTTTATCAGACACGCTGAGAAGAGCGCGGCGTACAGGACGAGGTTGTTGCATGGTGATCAATCCCCTGGATTTCAGTTTATTGCAATTGCAGAAGAGTGTGAGTGCTGCTTTGTTCTGTCTATATGTACTGCGATTAATACATCTAATAAAGAAAAGCAGGACTGACACCCTTCTAAAGTGGGTCTGCGAAAACGCGGGTGCATTGTAGCGAAAACGTTTGCGTGACGCTCGCAAAATTTCCTCATCAACAATGATTGTGGATAACTCTGTTGATAAGCGGGTATAAACCCGGGTTTTGCTGGGGAATGCAGCACTCAGTCTTTTTTATGCAAATTTTCTATTGCAGCAAAATCTGAACTCCCTATAATGCGCCTCCATCGACACGGCGGCACGCTTCACTGAGTGCAGTAAGCCGGGAAGATAAAGAGAAAAAATCCTGAAAAATTGGGTTGACTCTGAAAGAGGAAAGCGTAATATACGCCACCTCGCGACAGCAGGCAGAATGCCGGGTCGCACTGCTCTTTAACAATTTATCAGACAATCTGTGTGGGCACTCATAAGCACTGATATCTTAACGTCGAAAGACGCTAAAAATTATCAAGTCTTAAAGAGTGACTAACAGTTAATTCATTACGAATAAACAGTTTAATTCTTTGAGCATCAAACTTTAAATTGAAGAGTTTGATCATGGCTCAGATTGAACGCTGGCGGCAGGCCTAACACATGCAAGTCGAGCG
>NZ_JJMI01000003.1:0-47293 GCF_000705335.1 Mangrovibacter sp. MFB070 | reverse complement strand
CACAAACAACCCGCTACTTGCAGCGAGGCCTGCTCGCGTAAGACCGGTGAACCGCAGAAAGGAAGACAAGGTTATTCCGCCCGGACGGCGGAATAAGGCGAACCGAGGCATGGATGCCGAGTCGAGCCGGCCGCAGGCTGACTGCCCGGAGGTGAACGCAGTGCGCAGCACCGGTCGCCAGCGAAAAACCGGATTGTTAAGGGGCGGGCCCCTTAACACGTTCACAGGCTGTGAAGCCACATTAACCACCTCACTTCAGGTGAACGGAAACAACTACACCACTGAAAATGAACGAAAACAGCCAGCTACACTGCAAGTGCTCCCCTTCACTTCACCTCAAACCACGTGCCATCCCGCCAGTACCGCCGCCAGCACCACCCCAACGTCACCCCGCGCAGCACCAAAAACACCACCAAAGAAAACCACAACCCATGATTCCCAAACCCAGGCAGTGTCAGCAGGCACACCGCAAACCCTGCGGCTGAAAGCGCCATGCTGTTACGCATTTCTGCGCCCCGGGTCGCACCAACAAACATCCCGTCCAACAAATAACACCACACCCCGGCAACCGGCAGCAGCACCTGCCAGAACAAGTATTTATCTGCCAACTGGTGTAATGCTGGTAGCGAAGTCAGTAAGCCAATAATTTGTGGCCCGGCAAGGGCATAAACCAGAGAGAACCCCAGAGCTACCACACCAGCCTGGCGGCATGCAGCGCCCCATACCGCCAGCAACTGCCCTTTGCTGCGGGCCCCAAAAGCCTGGCCGGAATGGGCTTCTACTGCATAAGCAAAACCATCAAGTGCGTAAGCGGTAAAGGTCAGTAACGTCATCAGTAATGCATTTACAGCCACAATATCGCCGCCCAGCCTGGCGCCGAGCACCGTGATGGAAGCAAAGCAGCCCTGAACCAGTAAAGAACGCAACATGATGTCACGGTTTAACGCCATCAAACGCCGAATATTACCGAACCACGCCGTTTTCAGGCCTGCCAGAGGAATGCCCCGCAGCACCAGAACCCGCCAGACCATCACCAACCCCAGAAGCAGCGTGACATACTCAGAGAGAGTGGTTGCCAGCGCAGCCCCTTTCACGTTCATACCCAGCCCCATTACCAGCCAGATATCCAGCGCGATATTCAGCACATTACCCACCACCAGCAGAATAACCGGAGCACGGGCATACTGCACACCCAACAACCAGCCCAGTAACACCAGGTTAGCCAGTGAAGCAGGGGCACCCAGCCAGCGAACCGATAAAAATGCCTGCGCCTGGGACAATACCGCTTCACTGCCGCCCGTCACGGTAAGTGCGAAGTGAATTAATGGCGCACGAAACACCACAATGGCGACTCCCGCCACCAGTGCCAGCAATAACGGCTGCATCAGGGCTCGTAACAACCCCTCGTCGTCTCTTGCGCCATAAGCCTGGGCCGTTAACCCGGTAGTACTCATCCGTAAAAACAGCAGCAGCATAAACAGAAAACTGGTTGCTGTTGCGCCAATAGCCACGCCACCAAGGTAATCCGGGCTGTCCAGGTGCCCAATCACCGCAGTATCAACCAGGCCCAATAACGGTACGGTGATGTTGGACACTATCATGGGAATAGCCAGGCGCCACAATGCCCGGTCAGTTCGGGAAAAAAATCGCATCACTTACCCCGGATAAAGTTTGGGTGAACACCCACAAAAAAGCCGTGACACAGGCTGGCTGCATCACGGCTGTAAAAGCATAGCAAATTAAGGATTCGGTCAGAGCCAGTCGCCGTTGCGAATAACGCCAACAGCCAGGCCCTCGATGGTAAAGTTTTGCTCGCGTAAATCGACAACAATGGGTTTGAATTCGTTATTTTCAGGGAGTAACTGAACCGTATTCCCTTGCTGTTTCAGGCGTTTAACGGTTACTTCGTCGTCGATGCGTGCCACAACGACCTGGCCATTGCGCACATCCTGCGTTTTATGCACTGCGAGTAAATCGCCGTCCATAATACCGATATCTTTCATTGACATACCACTAACGCGCAGTAAGAAATCCGCATGTGGTTTAAACAGGGAAGGGTCGACCTGATAGTGGCCTTCAATGTGCTGCTGAGCCAGCAGTGGTTCACCGGCAGCAACCCGGCCAACCAGCGGCAGGCCGTCGTCATTGGATTCTTCCAGGAGCAGACGAATACCACGAGAAGCGCCAGAAACGATTTCGATAACCCCTTTGCGGGCCAGCGCTTTCAAGTGTTCCTCTGCCGCATTGGGCGAACGAAAACCCAGACGTTGCGCTATTTCCGCACGGGTTGGAGGCATCCCCGTCTGGCTAATGTGATCCCGGATGAGATCATAGACCTCCTGCTGTCTGGTAGTAAGTGCTTTCATTCCTTCTGCCCCCTGGGTGTATATACAGTTATGCTGTGAGTATATACAGTTAATGGTGATTTTGAAACCACAATTAAGCAAAAAACCAGGGACTTATCCCATAAAGTAGCCAGAGGTAACCAGACAGCGCCTGAAATACACGGTATCAAGCGTTTTTTCAGGAAAAACTCAGAAAAAATGAGACCAGAGCACGCTTCCCCAGGTAAACAGGGCGAGTATAATTGCGAACAACACTGCAGCGGACCCCATATCTTTAGCCCTGCCAGAGAGTTCGTGAAAATCTGTTCCCACCCGGTCAACAATGGCTTCAATAGCACTGTTGAGAATTTCGATTATCATAACCAGAGTGACGGAGCCGATAAGCAACACGCGGGCAATGGCACCGACATCCAGCCAACAGGCAATAAAGATAGCCAGTACAGTAGCAACTCCTTCCTGGCGAAATGCGGCTTCATTGCGCCATGCCGCACGAATACCTTTCCAGGAATAACCGGCTGCTTTAATGATTCGGGTGAGTCCAGTGGTGTTACTTGCCATGAAGGAACCTTTTTAGCTTAGTGGCGTCAATGCCTGTAGCGTCGCGCAGGCAACTTCCTCAGAAATCCAGGCGGGTTTCTGTTATTCTTGCGACGCATTTGCGTTTTTAACCAGAGGCTTTACAACGTTTATGTCCGGTTGGCCACGAATTTACTACAAATTGCTGAATTTACCATTAAGTATGCTGGTAAAAAGCAAATCTATTCCGGCGGATCCTTGCGCCGAATTGGGTTTAGATACCTCTCGCCCTATTATGTATGTGCTGCCTTACAATTCAAAGGCAGACTTACTGACATTACGGGCGCAATGTCTGGCACACGATTTGCCAGACCCGCTGACACCCCTTGAAGTGGACGGTGCCTGCCTGCCACGCTATGTATTTATTCATGGCGGGCCGCGTGTATTTACCTATTACACGCCGAAGGAAGAGTCCATCAAGCTGTTTCATGATTACCTGGATCTGCACCGCAGCAACCCCAATCTGGATGTCCAGATGGTGCCAGTATCAGTGATGTTTGGCCGTTCACCAGGCCGGGAAAAAGGCGAAGAAAACCCGCCGCTGCGCCTGCTTAACGGCATTCAGAAGTTCTTTGCCGTGCTATGGCTGGGCCGCGACAGCTTCGTGCGTTTTTCGCCGCCCGTCTCTCTGCGCTGGATGGCGACAGAGCATGGCACAGACAAAACTATCGCCCAGAAGCTGGCCCGGGTTGCACGTATGCACTTTGCCCGGCTGCGTCTGGCGGCTGTCGGCCCGCGCTTACCTGCCCGTCAGGACCTGTTCAATAAGTTGTTGTCTTCAAAAGCTATCGCCAAAGCGGTAGAAGATGAAGCGCGCAGCAAGAAAATCTCCCATGAAAAAGCACAGCAAAATGCCGTTGCTCTGATGGAAGAAATTGCCGCGAACTTCTCCTATGAAGCCATCCGCATGACTGACCGCGTGCTGGGCTTCACCTGGAACCGGTTATATCAGGGCATTAACGTTCATAACGCTGAGCGGGTTCGCCAGTTGGCCCATGAAGGCCACGAACTGGTGTATGTTCCCTGCCACCGCAGCCATATGGATTACCTGCTGCTGTCCTATGTGCTGTATCACCAGGGGCTGGTGCCGCCGCATATTGCAGCTGGCATTAACCTGAACTTCTGGCCCGCCGGGCCGATTTTCCGCCGTCTGGGTGCTTTCTTTATTCGCCGTACGTTTAAAGGCAATAAGCTCTATTCAACCGTGTTCCGTGAATACCTGGGTGAATTATTCAGCCGTGGGTATTCGGTGGAGTATTTTGTTGAAGGGGGGCGTTCGCGCACCGGCCGCCTGCTTGACCCAAAAACCGGCACACTGTCTATGACGATTCAGGCCATGCTGCGCGGCGGTACCCGCCCGATTACGCTGGTGCCGATTTACATTGGTTATGAACATGTCATGGAAGTGGGCACCTACGCGAAAGAGTTGCGTGGCGCCACTAAAGAGAAAGAGAGCCTTATCCAGATGATGCGCGGCCTGAGCAAGCTGCGTAACCTGGGCCAGGGGTATGTCAACTTTGGCGAGCCAATTCCACTGACCAACTGGCTGAATCAGCATGTCCCGGAGTGGCGTGATGCGATAGACCCCATCGAAGCGATACGCCCGCCGTGGTTAACCCCCAGCGTGAACGAAATTGCTCATACACTGATGGTGCGCATTAACAATGCTGGTGCGGCTAACGCCATGAACCTGTGTTGCACGGCTTTACTGGCCTCTCGCCAGCGTTCACTTACCCGTGAGCAACTGACTGAGCAGTTAGAATGTTACATGAGCCTGCTGCGCAATGTGCCTTATTCACCGGATGCTACCGTTCCTGCATTGTCGGCCAGCGAGCTTATCGACCACGCATTGCAGATGAATAAGTTCGAAGTAGAAAAAGACACGATTGGCGATATTATCGTTCTGCCCCGTGAGCAGGCCGTGTTAATGACCTACTATCGCAATAACATTGTGCATATGCTGGTGATGCCGTCTTTACTGGCCTCAATTATTACGCAACACCGTAATATCACACGCGAAGATCTGCTGAGCCGGGTAGAAGTACTGTTCCCAATGCTTAAAGCAGAGCTGTTCCTGCACTGGGACAAAGAAGCACTGGGTTCTGTAGTGGATGCGCTGCTCAATGAGCTGGTGCAGCAGAACCTGATTCTGGAAGACGGCGGCCGTTTCCGCCTGAACCCGGCACGCTCCCGGACTCTACAGCTGCTTGCAGCCGGGGTGCGCGAGACGATTCAACGTTATGCAATCACTTTCTGGCTGTTGAGCGCCAACCCGACGATTAACCGCGGGACTCTGGAGAAAGAGAGCCGTACTGTGGCACAACGTTTGTCTGTACTGCACGGTATCAACGCCCCTGAGTTCTTCGACAAAGCGGTGTTCTCTTCTCTGGTGCTGACACTGCGTGATGAAGGCTATATCAGCGATACCGGTGATGCGGAGCCAACAGAAACCATGAAGGTTTACCAGTTGCTGGCTGAGCTGATTACTTCGGATATCCGCCTGACGATTGAAAGTGCTGCATCACAAGGCGAAGACGCACCCGCGCAATAACCGTTGAGTGTGTACGAAAAAAATGGCGGGAATTCCCGCCATTTTTTATGCCCGCAATAATAGCCGCTCAGGATAACGGCGGCAGATAATGTACAAACAACCCTAAAAATAATACCAGCCCTACATAGTTGTTATTCATAAAGGCTTTAAAACAGGCATCCCGGTCGCGCCCGGCAATGAGTTTTTGCTGGTATGAAAACAGCCCCGCAGCAAGCAACAGCGACCAGTAAAACGCACCGCTCAGGTGATTAAGCCAGCCCACCAGCACTAACAGTGCGAGAACCGCCACCTGCAATATGCCAATAATCAGTTTGTCGTAGCGCCCAAACAGAATAGCGGTGGATTTCACGCCTATTTTCAGGTCGTCGTCTCTGTCTACCATGGCATATTGCGTGTCATAAGCGACAGCCCAAAGGATATTGGCTAAAAACAGTAACCAGCAACTGAGCGGCAACTGTTCACTCACGGCCGAAAACGCCATAGGAATTGACCAGCCAAACGCAGCCCCTAATACCACCTGAGGTAAATGGGTGTAGCGTTTCATAAACGGGTATACCCAGGCCAGTGCCAGCCCGGCGACAGACAGCAGAATCGTCATGGTGTTCAGGGTAAGCACCAGCACGAAAGCCAGTAATACCAGCACACCAAATAACGTAATCGCTTCACGTACTGTTACATCACCACTGGGCAATGGGCGGCGAGCAGTGCGCTTGACATGCCCGTCAAATTTGCGGTCGGCGAAGTCATTCACCACACAACCCGCGGCGCGCATTAACCAGACACCGGCAATGAAAACCAGCAGAATAGTTACCGGCGGGACGCCTGGTGCCGCAAGCCACAACGCCCATAAGGTAGGCCAGAGTAACAGTAACGCGCCAATCGGTTTGTCAGTACGCATGAGCCGGTGAAATGCCAGCAGCTTATTCTTCTGCGTCAGACTCCACTCCATTTTTCATCCTCTTGATACAACGGTGATGCAGGTAAAAACAATTCGGTCAGTAATAATGGTTTGCCCGACAAACGGAGGCGGGAACGGCGCCCCCATAAGGTTTCACTGCGCCCCGGGTGAATAAAATCGCGTGTAAGGGCTGATGAGGTAAACAAATACCTGCCAAGCGGCGTTGTGCCCAGGCGCTGTAACGCCAGCTCCGGACCGTTCAGCGTGGATAACGGCACCACAGTGCGCCCCACCAGCCAGGGCGTACTATCGCCCAGCAAAATAATTTCCCGTAACCAGTATTGTGGTTCACGGGGTAACCAGTCGGCGTCTTCACCCACCTGTTCCGGCGTTACAAAGCCTTCCGATAGCAGCGTCACACTAACCTTGCTGCAACAGCGTTCAAAACGCTTTGTCATTGAGTCTTCCAACAACAGCCAGTCACGCAGCCAGGCTGACAGGTTATCCGGCAGGGTGTCGGAGAAAGACAGCGCCCGTAATTGCGCCAAAGCAGGGTGCATCATGCCCAACAGTCTCCAGAACAGAACAGTGGACATTGTAACGCAGAACACGAAAAGGGTGTGGCAGGAAAATAGCAGAAACCAACAGCCATGTAACAAAAAAACAACGACCACAGACAAGCCTGCCGGTGGAAAAAAGGTGCGCAGACGCGCACCAAGGCTTACAAGATCAGCAATGTGGGGTGATTACCCCTTGCCTTTTACACTACTGATAAAGGTTTTACGTGCGCTGGTGGATCCAAGACGCTCCGCCTCATCAAGTAATTTCAACGCTTTATCTACATCACCTTTCGCCACGGCCTGCTTAATGGCCTGGTTAAAGTAGGCTTCAGTGTCATTCAGCATGGGCTCCGCTTTCAGTGCCGGAGCTGGTGCCGCAACAGGCGCGACAGGCGCAACAGCTGTGGCAGTATTTCCGACGGTGACCGTTGGGGTGCTGGCTGAAGAACCAAAGATAGGCCCAACCAGGATGCTGGCTCCGGAAGAGGTTTTCACTTTCAGTTTGAGCGTACCCTCTGTAGCGTGCTGCGCTACCGGGTCCGGAATATCCGGAATGGCATTACCCGCGCCTTTGGCGTAAGCCTTGGCCGGAGCAATCAATGTGGTGGTACGTTGTACATCCTGCGGAGTCGTAAAGACCAGTAAGTAAATTTTCTGCTGCCCTAACGCAGGCGTCAGTTTCAGGGTGCCTTCCAGCCGGTCGGCAGCCATCACACCAGGTTGTTGGTAAGTGAAGAAGTTCGCCGGGAACCAGGCTGACGGGTTCATATTTTGGTCCAGTACCAGCACATTCGGGGCGAATACCCGGTTCTGTGCCACTTCACTGGTCAGGGTAATTGAGAGTTCGCCAATATTGGCAGGCACGCTGTATGCGGCCACTGGCCCGGTAATGCCCGGGTTACTGAGTTGCTGGCCCTGTGTTGCCAGCTTAACTTCTACATTCTGCCCGGAATTTAATGGCTGCCAGGTTAACCGCTGGAGTGACTGAGCACTAAAAGTAGGCGCTCCGGCGAGATTTTGCGGCACCAGGTCAACTTCAGCGAAAGAGATTGCGGGAACAGTGGCGAGCAACCCTGCGCTCAGGCAAAGGGCAATGAGACTTTTTTTCATTGTTATGACCTCGATTACAGAAGGGATACGGTAGCCAGGCAATAGCGCGTATCCACATAACTGCGTTCAACAGGGAAAGATTGAAGAGGGGGTTGCCCCCCTCTGGTTTAACGCGTTGTCGTCTTCAGGCTTACCACCAGATTTCCATCTGGGCGCCGAAGGTCCACTCGTCGTTGTCACCACGGCTGTAGGTGGTGGTGCTGGTATCGGCAGCCGCGTAACCGCTGTCGTTGTAGCCCCATTTTTCATCCCACTTGGCGTAGGTGGCGAACAGGCGCAGAGCCGGGCGGGACCAGATGCTGTCGCCAGCCTGCCATTGCTGTGCCAGGGTCACTTTGTACTGGTCGTTGTGCTTGCCAGCGCTCTGTGATTTGACGTTGTCGTAGCCCACTTCCAGCAAGGTGCTCATGATTGGCGTCCATTTGTACATTGGGCGCACGCCCACGGTGTACCAGGTGCTGCCGTTCTTGCTGTCCATGTCGATATCCTGATACATACCGACATACATCAGTGCCCATTTGTCGTTGAAGTCGATAGCGCCATGGTTCAGAACACGAATCATGTGGCCGTCGTTGTTCAAAGTGCCCTGCGCATGGCCACTGTTCCAGGTGGTCATCGCATCGGTTGCATACTGAACGACAAACTTGTTGAAACCGCCGCCAATAGACTGGGTATGTTCAGCGGTGAACATGTAACCGTCTTTGGTTGCGCCATCTTCCAGGCGGTAGTTGTCGCGTGGGTTAGCACGGCCATAATCCACACCCAGTTCCAGCACACCACCCGGGTTCACTTCCAGACCCGCTAAACGCACGTCAAATACGTCGTTGGCGGTTTTGGATGCATAATCGCGTTCACGGTCGCTGGTGAAGGTGTAAGAACCACCACTTTCAGAGTTACGGGTAGCAGCAACAGACAACTTACCAAAGCCGAGGTCTACGTTTTCCAGACCGGCACCAGGACCTGAAATATCCCAGTAGTAGAAGTCGATCATGTGAACGTCATGACGTTGGTAGAAGCGTTTACCGGCCCAAATGGTGGAGCCAGGCAGCGCATCAATCAGGTTTTTACCCTGAACGTTGGCTTCACGAAATGCCGGGCTGGTAGATTCCCAGTCATCCATCTGAGAAACCGAGTAAGCGACGTTAGTGTCGAAATAGAAGCTTTTATCACCTTCTTTCCACACTTCCTGTCCCAGTTTTAATTCCGCGTAGGTTTCACATTCGTTACCCAGACGGTATTTGCTTTGCGCGCCGGTGGCGGTAAAGCACTGCTGTTCACCGCCACTACCCGTCCAGCCAATACCAGAACGGGCATAACCGTGGAAGTCAACGGCCAGCGCCTGAGCAGACATCACACCCGCAGCCACTGCGATAGCCAGGGGAAGTTTGCGCAGAGTAATCATCATTCTATCTCCTGAGGTCATTGCTTTTATTGTGAGGGTCACTTAAACACCTGGCTCCTGATGCAACCGACGGCAGGCTGTGCCATCTTCCTTGAATAAGTGGCAGCGCTCTGGCGGCAAGCCAATGGCGAATGTCGCGCCCTCTTGCACCAGCACCACGTCGTTCTGGCGGTAAACCAGGTTTTGACGCAGCGCCGGAATCTGAATATGGATTTGTGTTTCATGCCCCAGTTGTTCCACCACCTGCACTTCCCCTTCGAGGGTGACATCGGCGATTTCACTGGGCAGTAAATGTTCGGGACGAATGCCCAAAGACATGTTGGCCCCCACCTGAACGCCAGTGCTTTCCACCGGCAGCCATACGTGCTGGCGGTTAGGCAGCTCAACCTGCACTTGTTCCAGTGCGGTTGCGGTGACTTTAACGGGCAGGAAGTTCATTTTGGGCGAGCCGATAAAACCGGCGACAAAGCGGTCTGCCGGGTAGTGATACAGTTCAAGAGGCTTACCGACCTGCGCGATACGACCGGCATCCAGCACCACAATTTTGTCGGCGAGGGTCATTGCCTCTACCTGGTCGTGGGTGACGTAAATCATGGTGCGCTTCAGGCGTTTATGCAGGCGGGAGATCTCAATACGCATTTGCACACGTAATGCCGCATCCAGGTTAGACAGCGGTTCATCCAGCAGGAATACCCGAGGTTCAGCGACCAGAGTACGGCCAATCGCCACACGCTGGCGCTGCCCGCCGGAGAGCGCTTTCGGGCGACGGTCCAGTAAATGGGCCAGTTGCAGCACTTCAGCAACCTGGTTAACACGCTGGTTAATCAGCTCTTTTTTAGCACCAGCCAGTTTCAGGCCGAAAGACATGTTTTCCGCCACCGACAAGTGCGGATAAAGCGCATAAGACTGAAATACCATGCCCACACCACGTTCAGCGGGAGGGACATCATTCATACGTTTTTCGCCAATGAACAAGTCACCACTGGTGATGGTTTCCAGACCCGCAATCATGCGTAATAACGTTGATTTACCACAGCCAGACGGGCCAACAAATACGACAAATTCGCCGTCGTTGACTGTTAAATTGATGTCTTTCGACACCACCACGTCTCCCCAGGCTTTGGTTACGTTCTGTAACTGCACGTTTGCCATCGAACTTCTCCCTTCATCCATCACTCAACCCGCCAGCGGCAGGTAATACAAGATGTGTCCGACTATGAGGGAGTTTGTCGTCAGGAAAATCCTCCACCCATGGCTTTTTTATGGGGGAGGAGACGGGAGGATGAGAAACACGTACAGGCAGGGAAAATCGTGGGCTGGCAGGGATTTTCGTGATCCTGACGTCAAAAATCGGTGCTGTTTTGTGTGCTACAGGCCACATAACGGGGATTTATGAGAGACACGTCACACAAACCTCCCTTACGGCGTAGTGCCAGGGAGGATGAGATTTTCCTGTTCTAATCCGAAACTGGCACAGGTAAAGCCACACAGTGTATCCACGTGCATATCACCTAAAGGATGGAACATATGAAAATTAAAACCGGCGCACGTATCCTCGCGTTGTCTGCGCTGACGACAATGATGTTTTCTGCCTCTGCTCTGGCCAAAATCGAAGAAGGCAAACTGGTTATCTGGATCAACGGCGATAAAGGCTATAACGGCCTGGCCGAAGTGGGTAAAAAGTTTGAACAGGACACCGGGATTAAAGTCAGTGTTGAACATCCGGACAAGCTGGAAGAGAAATTTCCGCAAGTAGCTGCAACAGGCGACGGCCCGGACATTATCTTCTGGGCCCACGACCGTTTTGGTGGATATGCGCAGTCTGGTCTGCTGGCTGAAATCACCCCGGATAAAGCTTTCCAGGACAAACTCTATCCGTTTACCTGGGATGCCGTTCGCTACAATGGCAAACTGATTGCCTACCCAATAGCTGTTGAAGCGTTATCACTGATTTACAACAAAGACTTGCTGCCAAACCCGCCAAAAACCTGGGAAGAAATTCCGGCACTGGATAAAAAACTGCGTGCTGAAGGTAAGAGCGCGCTGATGTTTAACCTGCAGGAGCCGTACTTCACCTGGCCGTTAATCGCCGCTGATGGTGGCTATGCCTTTAAATATGAAAACGGCAAATACGATGTCAAAGACGTGGGTGTGGATAACGCAGGCGCGAAAGCCGGCCTGACTTTCCTGGTTGATTTGATTAAAAACAAACACATGAACGGCGACACTGATTACTCGATTGCTGAAGCGGCATTCAACAAAGGTGAAACCGCCATGACCATTAATGGTCCGTGGGCCTGGGCGAATATCGACAAGAGCAAAATCAACTACGGTGTAACTCTGCTGCCAACCTTTAAAGGTAAATCCTCAAAACCGTTTGTTGGTGTACTGAGCGCCGGAATTAACGCGGCCAGCCCGAACAAAGAGCTGGCGAAAGAGTTCCTGGAAAACTACCTGATGACTAATCAGGGCCTGGAAACCGTTAACAAAGATAAACCGCTGGGTGCTGTTGCGCTGAAATCTTACCAGGAAGTTCTGGAAAAAGACCCGCGTATCGCCGCTACCATGGCTAACGCCCAGACCGGTGAAATCATGCCGAATATCCCGCAGATGTCCGCATTCTGGTACTCCGTTCGTACTGCTGTAATTAACGCCGTTACTGGCCGCCAGTCTGTTGACGCAGCGCTGAAAGACGCCGAAACACGTATTACAAAATAAACCATCAGTCTCCACCTTCTCCCCACCGGGAGAAGGTGCCTGATACCCCGCAGTTCCCGTAGTAGAGGAAGACCCCATGGATGTGATGAAAAAGAGCCACTGGTGGCAAAGCGACAGTCTGAAATGGTCTGTTATCGCCTTGCTCGGGTTACTGGTCGGTTATCTTGTGGTAGTGATGTACGCCCAGGGGGAGTACCTGTTTGCCATAATGACCCTGATTATCAGTAGCCTGGGTTTATATATTTTCGCCAACCGCCGTACCTATGCCTGGCGCTATGTGTACCCGGGGCTGGCCGGGATGGGGTTATTTGTACTTTTTCCACTGGTTTGCACCATTGCCATTGCGTTCACTAACTACAGCAGCACCAACCAGTTAACTTTTGAGCGGGCGCAACAAGTGCTGATGGACCGCCAGTACCAGGCGGGCAAAAGTGTCCGGTTTGCGCTCTACCCTGCTGGCGACAAATGGCAACTGGCCCTGACTGATACTGCTGAAGGGAAAAACTACCTTTCTGAACCGATTACACTGAGCGGCAAGCAACACTTAACGCTGTCCCCGGTGGATGCCCTGCCAGCAACAGATCACGCCAACCTGCGCGTAATTACCCAAAACCGCCAGGCACTTGGCGAAATCACCGCCGATATTCCCGGTAACCCGGGGCTGGTGATGAGCTCATTACGTGAATTTTCCGGTACCCGGCCTTTATATACGCTGGGCAAAGATAACAGCCTGACCAACAACCAAACCGGTGTGATATACCGCCCGAACACTAAAATCGGCTTTTACCAGGCTGTGGATGCCAGCGGTAACTGGGCCAGCGAACAGCTAAGCCCGGGCTATACCGTAACCATTGGCTGGGATAACTTTACGCGTGTATTTACCGATGAAGGCATCAAGAAACCCTTCTTCGCCATTTTCATCTGGACCATTGTTTTCTCTGCCCTCACTGTTTTCCTGACAGTTGCCGTCGGTATGGTACTGGCCTGCCTGGTACAGTGGGAATCCCTGAAAGGAAAAGCGATTTACCGGGTACTGCTCATTTTGCCTTATGCGGTGCCATCGTTTATTTCTATTCTGATTTTCAAAGGGTTGTTCAACCAAAGTTTTGGTGAAATCAACATGATGCTGAGTGCGCTGTTTGGCATCAAACCCGCCTGGTTCAGCGACCCGACGACCGCCCGCAGCATGATTATCATCGTCAATACCTGGCTGGGTTACCCCTACATGATGATCTTGTGCATGGGGCTGCTGAAAGCAATTCCGGAAGATTTATATGAAGCATCGGCGATGGATGGCGCGGGCCCGTTCCAGAACTTCTTCCGCATTACACTGCCTTTGCTGATTAAGCCACTGACACCACTGATGATTGCCAGTTTCGCGTTTAACTTTAACAACTTTGTTCTGATTCAGTTGTTAACCAACGGCGGCCCGGACCGGCTCGGCACTACCACACCGGCAGGTTATACCGACTTACTGGTGAGCTACACCTACCGTATCGCCTTTGAAGGCGGCGGCGGGCAGGACTTCGGCCTGGCGGCAGCCATCGCCACAATTATATTCCTGCTGGTTGGCGCACTGGCTGTCGTGAACCTGAAAGCCACCCGCATGAAGTTTGATTAAGGAGGAATCATCATGGCTATGGTGCAACCCAAATCGCAAAAATTACGCTTGCTGACCACTCACTTACTGTTGCTGTTGTTTATTGCGGCCATCATGTTCCCGCTGTTAATGGTGGTGGCGATCTCTCTGCGCTCCGGTAACTTCGCAACTGGCAGCCTGATCCCCGATCAAATTTCCTGGGAACACTGGAAACTGGCGCTGGGGTTCAGTGTGGAACATGCCGACGGGCGTGTCACACCGCCCCCGTTCCCGGTGCTGTTGTGGCTGTGGAACTCAGTCAAAATCGCCGGTATTACCGCGATTGGGATTGTGGCGTTGTCCACTACCTGCGCTTACGCTTTCGCGCGGATGCGTTTCCCAGGCAAAGCCACCCTGCTTAAAGGGATGCTGATTTTCCAGATGTTCCCGGCAGTGCTGTCACTGGTTGCGTTATATGCATTGTTCGACCGCCTCGGCCAGTACATTCCGTTTATTGGCCTGAATACCCATGGCGGGGTGATTTTTGCCTACCTCGGCGGTATTGCACTGCACGTCTGGACGATTAAAGGCTATTTCGAAACGATTGATGGCTCGCTGGAAGAAGCGGCGGCACTGGATGGCGCCAGCCCGTGGCAGGCTTTCCGCCTGGTGTTGCTACCGTTATCGGTGCCAATTCTGGCGGTGGTCTTTATTCTGTCGTTCATTGCCGCAATTACCGAAGTGCCGGTTGCTTCACTGCTGCTACGTGATGTAAACAGCTACACCCTGGCCGTAGGTATGCAGCAATACCTTAACCCGCAGAACTACTTGTGGGGCGACTTTGCCGCTGCCGCAGTGTTGTCCGCGATACCGATTACTGTTGTGTTCCTGCTGGCGCAGCGCTGGCTGGTTAACGGCCTCACCGCTGGCGGTGTTAAAGGCTAACCTTGTTCCACCCCCGCGCGAACCTGCCTGTACGCGCGGGATGTAATGCCACTGCAAACCCTCATTATTAAGCCAACTTGTCTCTGTCTTTGGCGGCCTGAAGAGCCGCCACTTTTTTTGTGCATCACGCACATTTATTCCCGCCGCAGCCTGCTACTGTTGCATAGCCATAGCGTAATAACTAACAGCAGAATAGCGGCTGAGTAGATAAGGACATCGATTGGGGATTTATGGTCGATGATTATCAGGCGCACAATCGCCGTAATACCGATATAAACAAAGTAACGTAACGGGAAATGAAATCCCGACTGAAAGTACTTCACAATCAGGGCGATAAATTCGAAGTAAAGGAAGTAAACCACCAGGCCTTCAATCAGCAGGTATTTACTGGCCTGCTCATTCGGGGTGAACAGCACATCAGCAAGATGCAGGGTTTCTTTACCGAGAAAAATGACCAGTATTAACCCAAGGCAGGTCAGTCCCAGGTTGAGAATGGTTTGCAAAATTGTCGAAATCAATTCGACACGGGCGCGCGCTAATGACGTCATAACAGACTCCACTGAATTGCGGTCTCTGGCCTGTTATACGGCAAAAATGTGATCCAGATCCATATTTTTTTCTTTAGCATAGTGTGCTATCCATACGTGAATCTGTTCATGCGGAGTGATACCGATACCAACCGGAGGTCTCTATGATTCGCATTGCCTGTTTACACACGGCACCCGGTAATGAAGCGTTATTTGAACAGGCGGCACAGGATACGGGCCTGCCCGCGGGGTGTTTAAAACACACGGTGATGCCGCAACTGTTGCGCACGGCGGAAGCCAGTGGCGGGTTAACCTCAGCACTGGAAGATGATGTAATCCGGGTGCTTCTGGCACTAAGCCATCACGCCGACGCAGTACTGCTGACCTGCTCAACGCTTGGCCCGGCGGTAGACAAACTCAACCAGCGTTCACCCGTCAGCATTCCGGTGTTGCGCGTTGACCGGGCACTGGCGCAAGCAGCAATGGCCCAGGGTAAGCGCACGGTGGTGTTGTGTACCACCCAAACAACGGTTGAACCTACCCGGGTACTGTTCGAACTGGCACGCCAGCAACCTGAACAGGTAATGGAAACCCGGCTGATTCCCGGTGCCTGGGATGCTTTTTTACAGGGTGACCAAATCCTGTACCACGAGCGGATTATTGCTGCCGTACAACGGGCTCTGACAGAGGGTGCCGAGTGTGTTGCACTGGCGCAGGCATCCATGAGCAGTGTCAGTAAATATTTGCCAGCCTGCTCCCCGGTACTGACCAGCCCACATCTGGCGCTGGAACAGCTAAAAACACAGCTTCTGGAGTGACACAGCATTTTTCCTGTTTGCTGGTGTGTATTATCTTATTGTAACTATGAAAACATTCACATTTCGCACAGCGCAGGAAGGCGATGCTTTCCTGCTTCACCAACTGGGCACCGAAAGTTATCAGCACCACTTTGCTCACTTGTGGAATAACCCACAAGAGATGCAGGCATTCATGCATAAATCCTTTGATCCTGCCGCGATTCGCGAGCGGATGGGCACGCCCGGTAACCAGTGGCTGGTTGCCGAAGCAGGCAAACCAGTCGGTTTTGCCGAACTGACCTGGCATGAACGGTTAGCACACCCCTCGCCTCAGGGCGCGTTTCTGAACAAAATCTATTTGCTGCCGGGGCTTACCGGGCAAGGACTGGGGCAGGCTTTTTTTGGCGAGATAATCACCCAGGCAATGGCTCATGGGGAAACATCGTTGTGGCTGGAGGTGCTTGCAGAAAATCATGGCGCCCGGCGTTTTTACATGCGCCAGGGGATGCATGTTATGAAGAAGCTGGTGTTTCAAAGTGCAACGCAAACCAGTGATATTTTACTGATGGCGATGTCACTTCCCCGGCCAGGAACTGCACCGGGGAAGCCTCAGGTTAACGGAAGTTAACGCTGCGGTCGCTGGTCATGCTGTAGAGGTCAAATTTACGGCCCAGCATCTGCCCACCATCACGTGTAAGCGGCGACCAACTGACTTGCGCGCGGCTGCGTGTCGGGTAGGCGCTGAACAGATCCATCGGTACAGAGATATACACCCCTTTGGTGAAATCCCCTTCGCCGTATTCGTCTGGCGACACATTGGTGATAGTGGCGTAAGTCCCAACCACAATCCCGCTGTCGAAGTGTTTCGACACTTCCAGCGTCGCGCCCTTGTCGCCTGCCAGATACTGCCCGACACTCAGCTTCATCAACACATCTGGTGCAAATGACGGATTCCAGTATGCCGTAACATGGCCGGTTTTCACGCTGTAATCAGTGAATTTCATCATGTCTGTTGGGCTGGTCCAGTCGCGCTGTTTCACGTAGTTAGCATTGACACCTAACGCCCAGTCGCTGTCCAGTGGGCGCCATAACACTTCGGTCCCGACCCCGCCAAACATGGTTTCCAGGTAACCACCATATACCTGGCCGTAAAAACCATTCCCCAGATACTGGAAGTAGTTCGCCTGCAGGTTATTGATGTAGTAGTTGTTTTCCACATATTCACGCACACGAGTACGAACACGCGGTAACACAGAGTCGCTACTGGTGTAATTAAATTTGCTGTAGTTGTTGGTCAGGTTCACGAACAGGCTGCCGGTAGTTAATAAATGGTCGGTCAGCCAGTAATCCGCCGTTCCCATTACCCCTAACTGGTACATGTAGAAGTTTTCCGGGCCACCAACAGACTGGTTCAGCACCGGGTCGAGCGAGTAATTGAAGCGGCTTTTCTCGATATACCAGCCTTGCTCAGTGTCATCTGGAATATCCGGATTTTCCCGTTTTTGCAGTAACGGCGTTTCCTGCCCCAGGGGTTCCCCTTCCAGATGGTGTTTCAGGCTGGCGACATCGGTTTCAGTGGTAACCTGCGGCAAATTCACGCTGCTTTCATTAACCTTAATGGTACGAATACCCGCCGGGAGATCATTCATGATGATGCGGTTTGCACGCACCACGCCTTCATCTCCATCACGGTATTTCGCCTGGTCACCAGAAACATATAAGGTATCGCCTTTGATCTGGATTTTCGGGTCGATATACCCGGCGTTGTATTTCAGTTGGGTTAACTGGTTTGCCACTACGGTATGTTGCAGCACGGCATCCTGTGGCTGCGGCTCATATGCCGGGCGGCGGCTGTCTGTCCAGTAATGGCGCAAATCATTAAAGTTGGTATGCAGGGTAAAACCGAACATGAACGTGTTGCCGCGCTCATAGCTCAGGCTGGCATCAGCCCAGTTCGATAAACGGTAAACAGCCCCGACGTTAAATTTACTTTTTTGCTCGATTACCCCGGCGTATTCATCACTGTAGTTGTTGCCTTCATATTCCAGCTTCAGGCGCAGTGGCTGCCATGGGGTTTGGTATTCAATCCCACCA
This sequence comes from Mangrovibacter sp. MFB070, assembly GCF_000705335.1. NCBI lineage: Bacteria > Pseudomonadati > Pseudomonadota > Gammaproteobacteria > Enterobacterales > Enterobacteriaceae > Mangrovibacter > Mangrovibacter sp. MFB070. The sequence continues at coordinate 29,191 of NZ_JJMI01000003.1, read as the reverse complement.
AATAAAGCACTCGGGCCATGGAACATGTTACCCGCACTGAGTGAACCTGCCGCCTGGTAGCTGGTGTCACGGTAGCAATAGCTGCCACTGACACTACAGAACGGGTTTTTGATATTGCCACTGGTGCCCAGGTAACCCCAGCCAATGCCGAGCGAGAAATCGAACGGCCCCCAGGCTTTACTGGCAACCAGGTATTCACTGTCAAACAGCCCGGTACCGCCAATATCACGCAGGCCAACAGCGACTTGCGGCAACCAGTATCCTTCTTCCCACAAACGCAGTTTCATATCGAAGGATTTATCTTTGTAGGTTTGGTTGCCAGAGAACGCCTCTACGTTACTGTATTTGCGGGTACGCACGTCGGTATAACGCAGTGTGGTTTCCAGCCAGGGGAATAACTGAATGGAACCAGAATAAAAGCGGTACTGGTCGTTATCATGGTAGTTAAAGCTGAACGAGCCTTCACGTGCCATACGGGCGGTGGGAGTTTGCATTAAGCCCACACCACCAAAGTCTGATTGCGTTGTGTTGTCTGGCGCGACATAAGTTTCAGCATGACAGGCCGTTGCCACGGCCATCGCCATCAGACTGTATAAATATTTTTTCTTCATCAATCTGGTATCCGATGGGTCAGAGAGGTCAGGATGCGTTTATTCAACTCGTCCCACGACGATGAGAACAAATGCGAACCAAAGCCAACAAAGATCAGGCTGCCCGGAGAGGGTTCAACATGCTGCTTATTCCAGTACGCCACGGGGACTTGCTCAGTTGTGCCATCCGGGTAAATCACCCAGGCATAGCTACGCTCAGCGCCACTGAGCAGGCTTTGGTCATCCAGGTAATCCGCCACAGATTCCCCAGGTGTAAACGCTACAGTTCCGGGTTTGCTGACCAGGCCCAGTATGGTCACGGTATTGGGTTGTGCGGGAAGCCAGAGCTGGTATTGCCCTTCCAGTGGTACGTTCTGCTGGCCGTTCAACCGTAACCAGTCCGGGTCGAGACGTACCAGTTGGCGCCCTGTCACTTTCACCAGAGCCAGTTGTGCCCGCAATGCCTGAATAGCCGCACCGCTGTCGCCGCCTTCATCCCGGGCCAGTGCATCCAGATCTGCCAGTAATTGCTGGTGTTCTTGTTGCATTTTGATACTGGCGCCCTGGTAGCTGATCACCGCGCCTCGCCACCAGTCGCTGTGTACCTCTGGTGCTGTAACGACATCTGCCAGTCTGGCGACATTATTCAGTTGTACTGGTGTGCTGTTGCCTGGCATGTTCACGGTGACAGTGCCTGCAGCCCAGCTGGAAGCCGGGCCTGCGGTAAACCCCATCATCAGGGAAAAGAGAATCGGTGCGGTTTTTGTCAAATTCATTATTGTGCCGCCTTTAACAAGAGCTGGGTGACCGGATAATAATCGCCACCTAAATACTGACGGGACTGGAGAATTAATCCTGAAGAAGAGACCCAGTAGCGGTTCTGCCAACTGGCATCATCTGTAGTGACTTCTTCATTAAGCACCCTCACTGCCAGGGTTTTATCGGCAATTTTCAGGGTGTCTGTGCCATCCCAGTGGAATGTTGAACGGGCAACGGCGTAGCGCACTTGCTGGTGCTCAGTCCAGCCCATGCGCCGGGTCCACTGCGCACCGTCCTGTAACGTCGCTACGTTCGCCAGCGGGTCTACGCTAAGGTTATCCACTTCAAGGAGGTTATCTGTCAGGCCCAGAGTTTTCACCAGACGCCCGTGTTGTGCCACCATCACCGCGCCATCCTGAGTGGCCCATTTTTGCTGGCCCTGTTCATCCCAGGCCAGAACAACAAAGATACGTGGCCCGCCATTTAAAGAAACGTACTGGCTGGCATAAGGCATGTTTTGAATTTCGTCGTCAGTGAGTTTGACGCCGTTATCGCCCCACAGGCTGTCCCACAACGATACCCCAAGCCCTTTCGTGGTTGCTGAACACGCCTGAAGAAGCAGGCAAATCATAATTATTAGCAGTCGTTTCACCACACGTCCCCGGGGTCAAAATAACCACACCGAAGTGTGGTTATGATTAAAACACTCACTAATTAGCGAGTGGCCGTACTGGTCGTCGTTGTTGTAGTGGTTCCGGTATTTGCACCGTTACCACCACCGGTTGCGGCTAAAGCCATACCCATTGCGGAACCCATTGTGCTGGCACCGGCTGCTGCTGAACTACCAACAGAAACTGAACTGGCGGCAGCGCCAGCAGCATGACCGAAACCAACCTGGCTCAAACCGGCAGCCGGGCCAGAGGCCTGACCAAAACTAACCGGAGTCGCACTGGTCGCTGCACCGCTCTGGCCGAAACCAGGTGCTGCACTGGCAGAACCAGCCGCAGCAAGTGCAAATATGGCAAATGCGCCATAGACGAGTTTCTTCATAACAATTTCCCTTCACTAAATGAATGGAGATTTACCTGAAAACTTTTCAGGCGCGATCGAGTATACACAACAACCCGGTGTGATTTGGCTCACAGCGAATAACCTGATGGGTTTTCAGAAAAGATGAAGATATAAAGAATTTCGCAGCAAATTAGAATTATCAAACAAATAAAAATCAATTAGTTACATTTAAATTGTTTGGTTGAATAATCCGTTTTGTCTGAAAAGAAAGGCGAGGGATAATAATAGATTAAACGCTTTTCAGAATAACCTTACTCATAGTTAATGGTTAAGTACGTTTTTTCACAGATTTATCTTATAAAAAACGCCGGTATAAAACCGGCATTTTTAAATATATAGCGAAACTTAATAAATTAAGCGCGCCAGGATTTATAACGGTTAATTAGGCCGTTGGTGGAACTGTCGTGGCTTTCCACCGCGCTCTGGTCACCCAGTTCCGGCAAAATGCGGTTAGCCAGTTGTTTACCCAGTTCAACACCCCACTGGTCAAACGTGAAGATGTTGAGAATAGCGCCCTGAGTGAAGATTTTGTGTTCATACAGCGCAATCAGTGCGCCAAGGCTGAACGGAGTAATTTCACGCAACAGGATGGAGTTGGTTGGGCGGTTGCCCTGGAATACTTTAAACGGCACCACATGCTGCAGCGTTGCCGGGTCTTTACCCTGGTCACGGAACTCTTGTTCCACTACATCACGAGATTTACCGAATGCCAGCGCTTCTGTTTGCGCAAAGAAGTTGGACAGCAGTTTCTGGTGATGGTCGCTCAACGGGTTGTGAGTGATTGCCGGTGCAATAAAGTCACACGGAACCAGTTTGGTGCCCTGGTGAATTAGCTGGTAGAACGCATGCTGACCGTTGGTGCCTGGTTCACCCCAGATAATTGGCCCGGTCTGGTAATCCACTGCGTTGCCGTTACGGTCAACATATTTGCCGTTGGATTCCATATTCCCTTGCTGGAAATAGGCCGCGAAACGGTGCATATACTGGTCGTATGGCAGAATAGCTTCGGTTTCAGCGCCGAAGAAATTGTTATACCAGATGCCAATCAGTGCGAGGATAACCGGCAGGTTTTGCTCAAGCGGAGTGCTGGCGAAATGTTTGTCCATTTCGTGTGCGCCACTTTGCAACTGAATAAAGTTATCAAAGCCCACAGACAGAATGATAGACAGGCCAATCGCAGACCATAAGGAATAACGGCCGCCAACCCAGTCCCAGAATTCAAACATGTTGGCGGTATCAATACCGAATTCGCTTACCGCTTTGCCATTGGTGGACAGCGCAGCAAAGTGTTTAGCAACGTGTTTTTCATCACCAGCAGTTTTCAGGAACCAGTCACGGGCGCTGTGCGCGTTGGTCATGGTTTCCTGAGTGGTGAACGTTTTGGAAGCCACCAGGAACAGCGTGGTTTCCGGGCTAACATTTTTCAGCACTTCCGCAATATGGGTGCCATCAACGTTAGACACAAAATGCATGTTCAGGTGGTTTTTGTACGGGCGCAGGGCTTCTGTCACCATGAACGGACCAAGGTCAGAGCCACCAATACCAATGTTAACTACGTCAGTAATCGGTTTACCGGTGTAACCTTTCCATTCGCCGCTGATAATGGCTTCAGAGAAGTGTTTCATCTTCTCAAGCACCGCATTCACTTCCGGCATGACATCTTTGCCATCGACCAGGATTGGTGTGTTGCTACGATTGCGCAACGCAACATGCAGAACAGCGCGGTCTTCAGTCCGGTTAATTTTTTCGCCGGAGAACATAGACTTAATAGCAGAAGACAAGTCTGTCTCTTTTGCGAGGGCCAGTAATTTATCAAGCGTTTCCTGCGTGATGCGGTTTTTGGAATAATCCACCAGCATCAAATCGTTGAAAGTAGCGGAAAAACGAGAAAAACGATCGCTTTCTTTAGCAAAGAGTTCACTGATAGTGACTTCTTTCATGTCGGCGAAGTGTTTCTCAAGCGCCTGCCAGGCTGCGGTTTGCGTTGGATTGATATTTTTCATAGCAACACTCTTTTGATTTGAGAATTGTGACTGAACACGATTGTAGCGCTTGTATGCTGCATTTGTGATGATTTTCTGTGTCATAGCATGATGTTACCCATAACATTTGATGTATTTCAGTTTCCTGGTAGTTTTCATCAGGCACACAGAGCCCATGTTGCACATTCTGGGGCAAAAAAAGCGGGGAGAGAGAATCAGAGAAGTGCCAGCCCACGGGGAATAGCCGCAAAACTGGCACAGAAATGTTACCAGTATCGGCTAACAGGGGCTGCTTTCGCTGCTGTCACAGCGTGAAATGATGTGCTGGCTGAGTTGGCTGGCGACCGCCAGCAATGCCTGCCGGGTGTGCTCAATATCTTCTACCGGGTGGTGTACAGTGCGGGTATTCAGGGTCATATAGGGCACGGTTATCACGGCCAGCAAATCCCCTCGTGCGCCAAACACTGGTGCACTGATGTTCGTAACCCCGGATATTTGCGGGCTTTCCCCCTGGTAGTACCCTTGTTCAATAGTGGTCGCTATCTGGCTGCGGGCATAGGCCACCTGTTCATCTGTGGCGTCGTCCAGCGCAATCATACGCTGGCGCTCACTCTCTTCACTGTAACTCAACAGCACAATCCCTGAACCAGAAGCGCAGATATCCAAATGAGCACCGGTACGCAGGCTGAACCCCATTTTATACGGGCTTTCCTGGCGGGCGATAACCACCAGTTGGCCATTACTGTACTGGCTGAGGTGGCAAGACTGGTTTACTTGCAGGCACAGTTGCTCCATCAGGCTGCCTGCCCGTTTGAGCAACATGGCAACCGGTGGGTGTTGGTTAGACAGGGTAAACATTTTGAGTGTCAGGACGTAACCTGACACATCTTCTTTATAATCAATGTAATGCTGTTCCTGCAGCACCGAGAGCATGCGGAAAATTTCATTGACGCTGCGGTTCAGCCGTTCAGCAATTTGCTTTTTGGTTAATGGCTCATCCTGTGCGGCCAGCAACTCAAGGATAGCCAGCCCTTTTTCAAGGGCGGGAGCACGGTACTCTGTCGTCATAATCTTGGGGGTCACAGGCGAAAAATCGTTAACAGGAACAGACTTTAACCTGGTGGCACACAAGAACAAAGTGCCACCAGGCGCGCTTATTTAATCAACCCCATCAGTTGGGGCACTGTCATAGAAATGGCCGGGATGTAAGTCACCAGCATCAAGACGCCGACTATCACCACGAAGAATGGCAGCAGAGTTTTCACCACCGCATCAATGGATATTCCGCTAACTTTACACCCGGTAAACAGAATCGGCCCGACAGGTGGCGTAATGGTCCCGAGCGACAGGTTAAACACCAGCAGGATGCCAAACTGTACCGGATCCATCCCCAGCCCGGTGCAGATGGGCAGAAAGATAGGTGTAAAGATCAGTACCGCAGGGGTGGGATCCATAAAAGTACCCACGAACAGCAATACGATATTAATGATCAGCAAAATAATGATGGGGTTACTGGTCAGTGAGAGGAGCGAGTCCGCAATCATGCCAGGGATCTGAGTAAACGCCATCACCCAGGACATAATCGACGATGTTGCCAGCATAAAGATAACAATTGCCGACATCTTTGCTGTACTCAGAAAAATAGCCGGTAACGTTCTGACATCCAGAGAGCGGTAGCACAGGCTCAAGAACAGTGAATATACAACGGCAATAGCCGAGGCTTCTGTTGCCGTAAATACGCCACCCAGAATCCCGCCTATCACCACCACAATCATGGATAAACTGGGAATAGCGTCCACCGCCACTTTCAGGCATTCCCGCAATGACATGGTGTGGCGCAATACGTAACCCCGGCGCTTTGCCATAAAGCCCGCCACCAGCATCACACCAAGCCCCCACAAAATACCGGGGACATAGCCGCCCATAAACAGCGCGGAAATCGACACACTCCCGGCCACTGTTGCGTAGACAATCAGCGTGTTACTGGGTGGGATCAACATGCCCGTTGGTGCAGATGCAATATTCACTGCGGTACTGAACGCCGGGTCATAGCCTTCTTTGCGCTGAATCGGCGACATAATGCCACCAACCGCCGCGGCTGATGCCACACCTGAGCCGCTAATCGAGCCAAACAACATATTGGAGACAATATTGGTTTGCGCCAGTGAACCGGGCAAAAAGCCGCTGAAAATTTTGGAGAAATTGATCAGCCGAATAGCTATCCCACCGTTATTCATAATGTTGCCTGCCAGAATAAAGAAGGGAATAGCCAGCAGTGCAAACGAATCAAGGCCAACGAAAATACGCTGGGCAGAGGTAATCATCGCGCCTTTCATGGGCAAAATAGCCAGCATTGCCCCAAACGAAGAAATCCCCACACTAATACTGATAGGCGCACCAATAACCAGGAAAAACACAGTGCCACAAAACATGATTAATGCTGCAATCAGGGCTATATCCATTGTTTATTCCTCCCCGCCTGGTGCACTTTTCAGCGTATTCAGGCGCCGGAACAGGTGAATTTCGTTGTACAGGAAATAGAAAATAATCAGCCCGCCACTCAATGGAATGGCGCTGTAGATGTACCCCATGGGAATTTGCAGGGCGGAATCCAGTTGCCACATTTGCCGCAACACGGTGTGGTAGCCGCCAATTATCATGATGGTGAAAGTAAAAACAGCGATAGCCAGTTCGGTAAACATGTCAGTAATAATTTTCACCCGTGGGGAAAACTTATCTTTAATAAAGCTGATAGCCATATGTTCACGCAGCCCAAACACATAAGCGCTGCCAAACAAAATGAGCCAGATAAACAGGTAGCGCGATAATATTTCGCTGACAGCGCTGGGGCTGTTAAATAAATAACGGGTAATTACCTGCCAGGTGATCAGCACTGTCATCAGGCCGACAATGCCGATACAAACCCAGGCGACGAAGGTATCAAGGTATTTTTTGAACGTCTCGAGCACCGCCATGGCTTATGTTCCTTTGTCGATAACGGCAACCCGGCAAGCGCTGGCTTACCGGGCGAGGGAGTTTACTGAAGTGCGACAACTTTTTCGTAGAGCGCTTTTTGTTCCGGTGTTTTCACCAGTTCAGTTTGCAGAGCTTTGCAACTTTCCTGGAACGGCTGGATATTCACTTCATTGAATTTCGCGCCCTTTTCTTCCGCTACTTTTTTGGCCTGCTCAATCTGCTCAGCCCACAGGCGGAATTCGGTCAGCGTGCTTTCTTTTGCCAGCTTGCGTAACGTTTCCTGATCCTGTTTTGACATGCTTTCCAGGAAATCAGTACTGACTACAACCAGGTCCGGCACCATCAGGTGGCGTGTGGCAGAGAAATAAGGCGCAACTTCATACTGCTTCAGGTCGGCATAGGTGATTTCATTGTTTTCTGCACCATCCAGTACGCCCTGTTGAATTGCGGTGTAGACTTCGCTCTGGCTCATAGGCACACCAGTGCCGCCCATACAGGTCAGCATTTTCAGCATGGTGTCAGACTGCATGACACGAATTTTCTTCCCTTTCATATCAGCCGGGGTATTTACCGGGCCAGCTTTGGTGTACATGCTGCGCGCCCCGGCGGTATAGGCGGTTAACACCGTAAAGCCGAAACGGGAGGTGGAAGCAAATAACGGGTCCAGCACACCGGAGGTAAAGACTTTTTCCTGGTGAGCCGGGCCGCTGTAGATATACGGCAGGCCAATCACGGTAAAGGTTTTATCGTAATTCTCCGCCAGAGGGTTCGCGACTACCGCCATTTGCACTGCGCCGTTTTGCACTAATTCCAGCGCGGCACGCTGATCACCCAATAATTCGTTAGGGAAGATATTCAGCTTGTAACGCCCCTCGGTTTGTTGCGCCAGCTTATCGCCCAGCTCTTTCAGTGCCAGGTACTGAGGGTGCTTATCCGACTGGTTAAAGGCGGCTTTAATCTCTTTTGCGGCATGCGCCAGAGAAGAGACGCTCAACAGGCCACTTAATACCGAACACAGCGCCAGGCGTTTAAAGGTCGTTTTCGTCAACATAATCGGGTCTCCATCAGAGGTTTTAATCAGTCATTCACTGTTATTTTGTTATCTGCGTTCTCAGCGCAGGTCCGTCATTGCAACAAAATCCATGTCATCGAAGGTTTGGTTTTCACCCGCCATTCCCCACACAAAGCTGTACTGCCGGGTGCCGCAACCAGAATGAATCGACCAACTGGGTGACAGCACCAGTTGTTTGTTACGCACCACCAGGTGGCGGGTTTGCTGGGGTTCGCCCATAAAGTGGAATACCACCTGGTCCGGCGCCATGTTGAAATACAGGTAAGCTTCCATACGGCGTGCGTGGGTGTGTGCTGGCATGGTGTTCCACACATTACCCGGGCGCAGATGGGTAATGCCCATGCAAAGCTGGCAGGTGGTGAGCACTTCCGGGTGTAGGTATTGGGTCAGTAGGCGCAGGTTGGCATTTTGCTGGCTGCCCAGTTCCACCTGGCGCGCCTCTTCACGTTTGATAATGCGGGAAGGCCAGGTGTGATGTGCAGGCGCACTCAGGCAGTAAACCGCGGTTTCTGTTTGTGGGTCTTCGCTAAGGGAACGAAAGCTCACTGCCTGTGTGCCCATCCCCAGATAGAGCCCGTCAAGGTACTCCAGTTGGTAGCTGTCACCTTCGTTGCATGTTACTTCAACCGGCCCCCCCAGATTCACCAGGCCCATTTCCCGGCGGGCAAGAAAAAAAGGCGTACCAAACGCTTTGGTATCAATCACTTCATCCAGTGCCAGTGGTGTTGCTTGTGGGCAAACACCAAGCGCCACCACCCGGTCGATATGGCTGTACACCACATTAATTTCACCGGGGGTGAACAGAGATTCAGTAAGAAACGTGTCACGCAGCCGCTCGCTGTCGTAAGCGCGGACATCATCAGGATGGGTATTCCAGGTTGTTTTCATCGGGGGTCTCCTTGGTTGAATTCCAGTGTAAAAACTATTCATAGGTGATCAACAAGATTCATATATGAATAATCAAACCTGTGAATCCCGGCCCTATTTTTAATAGCCAGAAAAAACACATAGTGCTGTTGATAAAACAAACAGGAATAACGACCGGCCTGAAGAGCAAAACAACCCGGTTAAAAATACGGAGGGAGCACTTCTGAATGGCGAGTTATGCGGCAGAATGAAAAATCCGCAATTAAAGAGCGTTGACAATGTTCGCCGAACGAATTATTTCTATTAGCGCTACTTATACGAAGTGATTCGTGTAAGCCAGAAGAGGCGCGCCGCCCAGGTATTATGTCTGAGTAACCAGTACGCAGATGGCATAAGAGGGGGAGCGGCGCCGAGGTAACACGTATCTGGTCGTACGCGTTATCGGCTGCAGGGGCTGAATCCCCTGGGTTGTCACCAGAAACGTCCGGCAGTCGTTCGTTTCGCAAGGTGGGGCGCTTCTGGGTGTATCGTAGTGCTTGTTTTAACCTGTCTACGTCTCCCGTTTATCGCTCTTCCCTTGTGCCAAGGCTGATGAAATACCCACGGCTTCCTGTTTAGTCCACATGGAGTGCCGGGTATAAAGATATTGCCACCCCAAGTGGCCCTGACACGAGGTTATAATGACTCACGCACTTTCCCAGACAGTGGTTGCCAAATTCGGTGGTACCAGTGTCGCTGATTTCGATGCCATGAATCACAGCGCAGATGTCGTGCTGGCAAATAAACAGGTACGCCTGGTTGTTTTGTCTGCGTCTGCTGGCGTCACCAACTTACTGGTTGCCTTGTCTGAAGGCCTGGAAGCGACAGAACGTTTTGTTAAGCTGGATGCCATTCGTAAGATTCAATACGACATTCTTGAGCGCCTCGCCAACCCGCTGGTCATTCGTGAAGAGATAGATCGCCTGCTCGAAAATATTACCACTCTTGCCGAAGCTGCCTCACTGGCAACATCCAACGCGCTTACGGATGAACTGGTCAGCCATGGTGAGTTGATGTCCACGCTGTTATTTGTGGAAGTATTGCGGGAACGTGGTGAAGAAGTGCAATGGTTTGATGTGCGTAAAATTATGCGTACCAGTGACCGGTTTGGTAAAGCCGAACCCGATATCGCGGCACTGGCAGAACTGGCACAAACCCACTTGCAGCCTCGCCTGGTTGAATCACTGGTTATTACTCAGGGTTTTATTGGCAGTGAGGCCAAAGGCCGTACCACTACACTTGGCCGTGGCGGCAGCGACTACACAGCCGCACTGCTTGGTGAAGCACTGCATTTAAGCCGGGTGGATATCTGGACTGATGTCCCCGGCATTTACACTACCGACCCGCGTGTTGTGCCTGCGGCGAAACGCATAGATGAAATTGCGTTTGAAGAAGCCGCCGAAATGGCGACTTTCGGTGCCAAAATACTGCACCCGGCAACTTTACTGCCTGCAGTACGCAGTGAAATCCCGGTGTTTGTTGGTTGCAGTAAAGACCCATCGGCTGGCGGTACCATGGTCTGCGGCACAACCGAAAACCCCCCGTTGTTCCGCGCGCTGGCACTGCGCCGCCGCCAGACATTACTCACCTTACACAGCCTGAGCATGCTGCATTCCCGTGGTTTTCTGGCTGAGGTATTTACTATTCTGGCGCGCCATAATATTTCGGTCGATTTAATTACCACATCTGAAGTCAGCGTAGCTATCACGCTGGATACCACCGGTTCAACTTCAACCGGTGATTCTCTGTTAACCACCGCGCTGCTGACCGAATTGTCGTCATTATGCCGGGTAGAAGTTGAAGAGAACCTGGCGCTGGTGGCATTGATTGGCAATGAGTTGTCTAAAGCCTGCGGTGTTGGTAAAGAGGTATTTGGTGTTCTGGAACCTTTCAACATTCGCATGATTTGCTATGGTGCCTCCAGCCATAACCTGTGCTTCTTGGTGCCAGGCGATGAAGCCGAAGATGTGGTGCGCAAACTGCACCGTAATCTTTTCGAATAAACCCCAGGTTCAACCCGCTATTGTTCCCAGGGCGCATCAGCGCCCTGTTTGTTACTGAATGGCGGCAAAAACATCAGAAACACCCAATAAAAACACTATAAACACAACAACCTGCAAGGAAAAACCATGTTAACCGTTCTAACGCGGCTGTTCCCACTTTGGGCCGTACTGCTTTCTGTTATGGCGTATTACACGCCCACCACTTTCACGCCCATTGGCCCCTGGGTCACTACGTTGTTAATGCTGATTATGCTCGGCATGGGCGTGCACCTGAAGGTGGATGATTTTAAACGTGTGCTGTCACGCCCTGCCCCGGTTGCTGCCGGGATTTTCCTGCATTACCTGGTTATGCCACTGGCCGCCTGGGGACTGGCAAAACTGTTTCATATGCCACCTGACCTGGCTGCCGGGATGATTCTGGTTGGCAGTGTTGCCAGTGGTACGGCTTCGAATGTCATGATCTTTCTGGCAAAAGGCGATGTGGCGTTGTCTGTCACTATTTCGTCTGTTTCCACTCTGGTGGGCGTATTTGCCACACCGTTGCTCACCCGGCTGTATGTCGCGGCCGATATTCAGGTGGATATCGCTGGCATGCTGCTGAGTATTCTGAAAATTGTCATCATCCCGATTGCACTGGGCCTGGTGATTCACCACACTCTGCCCCGGCTGGTGAAAGCCGTTGAGCCCTGGCTGCCCGCGTTCTCAATGGTGTGTATTCTCGCCATTATTACTGCAGTGGTGGCAGGTAGCGCGGCAAATATAGCCTCGGTTGGCCTGGTGGTGATTGTGGCAGTTATTCTGCATAACGCGATTGGGTTATTAGGCGGTTACTGGGGCGGGCGGCTGTTTGGCTTCGACGAATCCACCTGCCGTACCCTGGCGCTGGAAGTTGGCATGCAGAACTCTGGCCTGGCTGCGGCGCTGGGGAAAATTTACTTTACCCCGCTGGCTGCGTTGCCCGGCGCTCTGTTTTCCGTGTGGCATAACCTGTCCGGGTCGTTGCTGGCGGGTTACTGGTCCGGAAAGCCGGTCAAACAGAAAACAGAAGCCCCAAAATAACCCCGATTTCCGGGGCTGTTGTTGAGTTACTCGCCAGGCGCAATATGGCCTGGCGGGCAATTAACTCTCTTCACGCTCGTCGTCGTCAGGTTGTTCCAGCACCGTGTACGCCACCGCACAGAACAATGAGTTCAAACGCCGCATATCCCCCAACAAACCAAGGTGCAGTGAACTGGTTTCAATGCTTTGCACGTTTTGCTCATGCAGGCGGTTAACATGGGCATGAGAATAGCGGCGAATCATGATCCGCAAGCGGTGTTTGTGCCTGCGCAAACGCCGGGCGCTGGACACATCCCCTGAATAAAATACTGAAACCCCCAGTTTGAGGTTCTCTTCCAGTTGGTTTATCAGGCTGTCCAGCTCTTCCATACCTTGTGGCGAGAATGCCCGCCGGGCAGACAACGATTTATCTGCCACCTCAATCCCCATGCGTTCAATAATTTCAGCAGACTGCTGCAGGTTCATGGATGTTTCAATGATATGCGCCCAACGCCGGGATTCCTCTTCGGCCAGCTCATCCCGCGGAATACGGGCTAAATACAGCTTGATGGCGTTATGCAGAACATCGACCTCTTCCGCCTGGTTACGCAATATCTTTTCCAGCCGCGGTTCGCCTTTCAGTTCTCTTTGCCACAAAGCGAGCATTTGTTCCACACGGTCGCCCATGCGCAGGGTTTCCCGCGAAGCATTCGCTAGCGCCAGCGCTGGGGTGCTCAGGGCGGAGCTGTCCAGGTGCTTCGGCCGCACACTGTTATCCAGCTCCGGAGGCGATTTCACCAGCGTACTGCACAACCGCGCCATGCTGTCCACGAAAGGCAGCATCGCCAGGCAACGAATCAGGTTGTAAAACACATGGAAGTAAATGATCAGTTCTGAATCAGACACTGGCAGGTGCTGCATTCCCCGGGCAAGGACATGCACAAAGGGCAGTACCAACAGGCTGCCAATCAGTTTGAATAACAGGCTCCCCAGCGCAACCCGGCGTGCAGCGGGTACGGCGGCACTGTTGTTAATCACCGCCAGAATGCCGGAACCCAGGTTTGAACCAATCACCAGACAAAGCCCGACCGGGAAAGCGATAACGCCTGTTGCGGTTAATGTGGCAGTCAGCAATACTGCCGCCAGGCTGGAGTAACTGATAATCGCAAACACCGCGCCAATTAACGCATCCAGCAAGATATCGCCGGTCAGCGAGGCGAAAATCACTTTGACGCCATAGGCCTGAGTAATAGGTGTGGCCGCCTGCACAATCAACTCCAGTGCCAGCAGAATCAGCCCAAGGCCAATCCCCACCCGCCCCAGTTGCCCGGCCCGTGTTTGTTTACGGCCAAGGAAAAAGATAACGCCAATAAAGATCAGTAACGGTGACAGCCAGGAAAGGTCAAATGTCAGAATTCGTGCCATCAGCGCGGTCCCAACATCGGCTCCCAGCACAATGACCAGTGCAGGTGCCAGGGCCACCAGGTTCTGTGAAACGAACGATGTCACCAGTAACGTTGTTGCGTTGCTACTTTGCACCAGGGCTGTAACACCAATACCGGCGCAAAACGCCATGGGTTTACGTGAAATACTGCCACTGAGCACACTGCGTAAACGCGCGCCAAACACGCGCATCACGCCGGTTCGCACAATATGTGTTCCCCATACCAGCATGGCAATCGCCGAAAGCAAATGAAGTAATGTCAGCAAAGGCACTCCTTTTTTATTGTCAGCCGGGGTTTATACCCACCGGTCTTGTACCATTTCATAGCAACCTGATTAATCAGTATATGTGCTGGCTTGTAAAGAAAAGACAAGGGGCAAAAGCATGGGCAGACGTGCCTGGCTTTGCCCTCCCCCGCAGGCCTGCTAACCAGGCCTGGTGACTCGTGCGCTCTGTGCCGCGAGTTTACTGGTAATGCATTCTTGCACCGTAGTGCGCAGCCAACGGCTGGCCGGGTCTTCGTGGCGGGCGTTATGCCACAACAGCGACAACGTATAATCCGGCATGTTTACTGGTACCGGAGCCGCCTGCAGGCCATATAACTCACACCATGAATGAACCAGCCCTTGTGGGACTGTGGCGAACAGCGGCAAACGGCGCAGCAACAACGGTAGTGCAGAAAAATTCGGCGTGACGTAACGTACACGGCGCGCCCGGCCCCGTTGTTGTAGCTCGCTATCCAGCGCACTTTCACTGGCTCCACGGTACGACACCAGCACATGCTCATAACGCAGAAAGGTGTCCAGCGTTAACGGCGCATGGCAGGGAATTTGCCGGTAATCCCACAGGGTAGAAAAACCGGCGCTGGCGATGTTCTCACGGGTGAGATCCCTGCTGGTTTCATTGCCCACCGTTACCGCCAGGTCTGCCTGTTGCTGCTCCATTAATGGCACCGCCTGCCAGGGGTCAGTTGCCACTACTTTAATAGTAATATGGGGTGCGCAGGCCGATAGCTCCGCCACAAGTTCTGGCATTAACCAGTGCTCTACCCAGTCGCTCATGCCAATGGTAAAGCTGCGCGCATCACTCGCCGGGTCAAAGTGTTCTGGCGTGAAGATAGTGCGGTGCAAACCCTGCATCAGCGGCGCAAACTGCTTAACCAGGTGTTCAGCCCGTGGTGTGGGAGACATTCCCTGTGAGGTGCGCACAAACAGCGGGTCATTAAACATGTCCCGCAATCTTTTTAGTGCCGCACTCACCGCGGGCTGGCCTAAATACAGCTGGTTGGCCGCCTGAGTAACGCTGCGCACCCGGTACATCACCAGCAAAACAACCAGTAAATTTAGATCAATACGCGAAAAATCACTTTCATTGATGCTTTCCATAAATTTAATCAATTTAATTAATTATATTCAGGAAAGTATAGTCAGGCGCTCTGGTTTTCACCATAAAGTAAGGGGCCTGTTATGACTATCCAAATTGGTAACTGTGTGATTCAAAAAGTCACAGAACAAACGGCGGCGTTTCCTTGCGCTACGTTGTTTGCGGCACACAGTGGCGAGATGAGCACCCAGTTAGTACAACAGCCTGCGGATATTTCCATTCACAGCTGGCTGGTGCGCAGTGGCAGCCATACTGTTGTGGTTGATACCGCAACGGGGAACGGGCGCGACCGGAATAACAACCCACTATTCCACCAGTTGCAAACGCCTTACCTGGACAACCTGGAACAAACCGGCATCACTCCGGAAGAAGTCACGCTGGTGATGATGACCCATGTGCATACCGACCATGTTGGCTGGAATACCCGCCTGCAAGACGGGAAATGGCAGCCAGGGTTCCCCAATGCACGTTATGTTTGCTCTGCAACTGAGCTGGCGCATGTGCAGAACAACCCGGCAGCTCAGGCGTTGTACCACGACAGCATTCTGCCCCTGCTGGAGAGTGGCCAGTTGGATGCCGTGGATGTACGCGAAGATACGTTGTTTGCCGGGGTACTGCGTTATACCTCAACGCCGGGCCACAGTGTGGATCATGCATCCATTGTGCTGGAAAGTGCCGGTGAACACGCGATTTTTGCCGG
This sequence comes from Mangrovibacter sp. MFB070, assembly GCF_000705335.1. Taxonomy (NCBI): domain Bacteria; kingdom Pseudomonadati; phylum Pseudomonadota; class Gammaproteobacteria; order Enterobacterales; family Enterobacteriaceae; genus Mangrovibacter; species Mangrovibacter sp. MFB070. The sequence continues at coordinate 13,267 of NZ_JJMI01000003.1, read as the reverse complement.
TGATGTTATGCACCACCCCATTCAGTTTCAGCACCCTCACTGGAACTCCCGGTTTTGTGAAGATCTCCCGCAAGCCATTGCCTCACGCCAACGTGTTATAGACTGGTGCGCAGAACATCAGGCAATCTGGTTCAGTTCACACTTTGCCGGCAGTTCATGTGGGCGCGTAACACCTGGCCGGCAATGGCTACCTTTGGAGGTGTAATTCATGCAGTACACTGACTACCTGGCTGCGTCACTCAGCGAGTTACAACAAGCACTGGCAGAAAAAACGGTGACCGCCGTCGAACTGGCAGAATTTGCACTCAGGCGCATTACTGAGGCGGACAAATCACGTTATAACGCCATCACCTGGCTATTCGCTGATGAAGCCCTGGCCGCGGCACAGGAAAGTGACAGACGGCGACAGCACGGTGGGCATACAGGCCGTCTGGCCGGTATTCCGGTGCTTATCAAAGATAATATTGAAGTAAAAGGCTGGCCCACCAGTGCAGGTTCCGTGGTGATGCGTGAAGTCATCGCCACACAGGACGCGCCACTGGTACAGACATTGCGTAATGAAGGCGCGATTTTAATAGGCAAAACCGCTATGCATGAACTGGCTGCCGGAATAACCGGAGCCTCTTCGCTGAGTGGATTCACCCATAACGCGTGGGTTGAAGGGTTATCGCCAGGTGGCTCCAGTAGCGGCTCTGCCGTTGCTGTTGCCGCAGGCTATGTCCCCCTGGCAATAGGTACGGACACTGCGGGTTCGGTTCGTATTCCTGCGGCATTTAATGGCCTGCCGGGGCTGCGTATGACGCGAGGAGCACTGAGCACGCAGGGTATCGTGCCACTGTCGCCAACTCAGGATATCCCCGGGCCGCTGGCTCGTTCAGCGCAAGATTTACGCCTGGCAACCGAGATACTGAGTGGCAGGGTGTTTGCAGAACCTAATGAATCTTTGCGGATTGGCTTCTGGCAGGAAGGTTTTGCTCCACAGGAAACAGAAATAAACCAGTGTGTGCGTAAAGCTCTGGCCCCGTTTATGCCACAGGATGTGAGCTGGCCGCAACTGGCAAGCCTGGCCGCAGAGGCGAATATTATTGCCTGGGAATTTGCTGATGCACTGGCAGGCTGGCTGGTCGATAAACCCCAGGCAAAGTACCACACGCTCCCCGAAATAGCGGCCTCGGGCCTGTACCACCCACAACTGGAAACGGTACTGAAAACCCGTGCACAGCACCCAGGCACAGACAGCGATTCTTACCCGCAAGTGCAACAGCGCCAGGAAGCGCTTTACCTACAACTGGAGCAGTTTTTTACCCACCAACAGATTAACTTGCTGGCGTTTCCTGTAGTGCGGCACCCGCCTGTCAGGCTGGGTGAACTCCAGGAAGGCAGCAACGCGTTGATCTCTGCAGTGACCGGCGCACCAGCAATCAGCCTTCCGGCTGGCCTGAGCACTGCTGGTTACCCAATAGGTGTAGAGCTGCTGGCCCTAAGAGGGCGTGAAGATTTGTTGTTACAGGCAGCAGAAGAGATTGAGCGGGCCACAGGACACATCTGAAAACAGCCGAAGCTTTGGTGTAACGGTTCATGAATATTGAGCACCGGGAATGATGCAAAAAATAAAGCGAGCAGTATGCAACATACCACTCGCTTTAATTCGGAATAGCCAGTTCAATTACTCGGCAATACTAATCTGCATCGTAACCTAAGTTCGGGGCCAGCCAGCGCTCAACTTCTTCAACAGACATATTTTTACGCCGGGCATAATCTTCCACCTGGTCACGCTGAATTTGGGCAACAGCAAAATACTTGCTATCCGGGTGGCTGAAATACCAGCCTGAAACAGAAGCTCCCGGCCACATGGCGTAAGATTCTGTGAGTTTCATTCCAGTGTGGGTTTCAACATCCAGGAGTTCCCAGATAGCGGCTTTCTCAGTATGCTCCGGGCAGGCAGGGTAACCCGGTGCCGGGCGAATACCGCGGTAGTTTTCCCGAATTAACTCTTCGTTACTCAGGTTCTCTTCCGGTGCATAACCCCAGTACACTTTGCGCACGCGTTCATGGAGATATTCGGCAAAGGCTTCCGCCAGGCGGTCAGATACCGCTTTCACCATGATTTTGTTGTAGTCATCATGCTGTGCGTCAAAGGCCGCGGCCAGTGCATCTTCTTCCAGCCCGCCGGTTACAGCAAAAGCGCCCAGGTAATCTGCTTTACCACTGGATTTCGGTGCCACAAAGTCTGCCAGGCAATAGTTGGCGAAACCGGTTTTTTCTGTTTGCTGGCGCAAATGGTGGCTGACTACTTTTACTGAGGAGCGGCTTTCATCGGTATAGATTTCAATGTCGTCCCCAACCCGGTTTGCCGGGAACAGGCCAACTACACCACGTGGTGTCAGGGACTTATCTGCCACCAGCTTATCCAGCATGTCGTTGGCATCTTTAAACAGGCGCTGCGCTTCTTCGCCCACCACTTCATCTTCCAGAATGCGGGGATATTTACCGGCCAGCGACCAGGTCATGAAGAAAGGCGTCCAGTCGATATAGTTACGCAGCGTATCGATACCCACGCTGACAGGCTGAACCCCCAAACGGTGAGCAACAGGCGGCGTATACAATTCCCAGTCAAAAGCGAGGTCGTTTTCCCGGGCTGCAGCCAGGGTCACCGGCGGTGTGCGGGGCTTTTTGCGGCCATGCTGGATACGCACAGTTTCGTACTCTTTACGCACCCGGGCCACAAAGTCGCCATACTGGGTGGCGGAAAGCAGTGATGAAACCACCCCAACAGTGCGGGACGCGTTCTGTACATAGACCGTTGGCCCACTGTAGTTTTGCTCAATTTTAACCGCAGTGTGCGCTTTGGATGTTGTCGCGCCGCCAATTAGCAGCGGGATGGTGAACCCCTGGCGCTCCATCTCTTTTGCCACATTCACCATTTCATCCAGTGACGGGGTTATCAGCCCGGATAAACCAACAATATCGGCATTCTGTTCGCGTGCTGTTTTCAGAATTTTTTCTGTCGGCACCATTACGCCTAAGTCGATGATTTCGTAGTTATTACACTGCAACACCACACCAACGATATTTTTACCGATATCGTGCACATCACCTTTAACCGTTGCGAGAACGATTTTCCCGTTACTGGTACCGGCCTGTTTGCTGGCCTGAATGAAAGGTTCAAGATAGGCGACAGCCTGTTTCATTACCCGGGCAGATTTCACCACCTGCGGCAGGAACATTTTGCCTTCACCAAATAAGTCACCCACCACATTCATGCCAGACATTAACGGGCCTTCAATAACTTCAATAGGCCGGTCGGCATTCTGGCGTGCTTCTTCTGTATCCTGCTCAATAAACTCGGTAATACCTTTAACCAGGGCGTATTCCAGGCGTTTCACCACTTCCCAACTGCGCCACTCAGCCTGTTGGGCATTGGCGCTGTCATCGGTTTTACTGCCACGGTATTTTTCGGCTAATTCCAGTAAACGCTCGGTGCTGTCGTCGCGCCGGTTCAGTACCACATCTTCCACGGCGTCACGCAGTTCAGCAGGGAGATCGTCGTAAATTGCCAGTTGCCCGGCATTCACAATCCCCATGTCCATGCCGTTACGAATGGCGTAATAGAGGAACACGGCGTGAATAGCTTCACGCACCGGGTCATTGCCACGGAAAGAGAACGAAACGTTGGAAACACCGCCAGAGATCAGGGCGTGAGGCAATTCGCGTTTGATGTCTTCACAGGCACCGATAAAATCCAGTGCATAGTTATTGTGCTCTTCAATCCCGGTGGCAACGGCAAAAATATTCGGGTCGAAAATAATGTCTTCCGGCGGGAACCCCACCTGCTCAGTGAGGATTTGGTAAGCCCGGCGGCAGATTTCAATCTTACGTTCGCGGGTATCGGCCTGGCCGGTTTCATCAAAGGCCATCACCACCATAGCCGCACCGTAACGGCGTACCTGGCGGGCGTGTTCAATGAAGATGTCCACGCCTTCTTTCATGGAGATAGAGTTGACAATGCCTTTGCCCTGAATGCATTGCAGGCCTTTTTCAATAACTGACCATTTGGATGAGTCAATCATGATAGGTACCCGGGCAATATCGGGCTCACCGGCAATCAGGTTCAGGAAGCGCACCATGGCCGCTTCGGCATCCAGCATGCCTTCGTCCATGTTGATGTCGATGATTTGTGCGCCGTTTTCTACTTGCTGGCGCGCAACATCCAGTGCTTCACCGTATTTCTCTTCTTTGATAAGCCGTTTGAATTTAGCGGACCCGGTGACGTTGGTGCGCTCACCCACGTTCACAAACAAGGTTTCCGGGCCAATATTAAGCGGCTCAAGGCCGGATAACCGGCAGTTTACCGGCAGCGACGGGCGCTTACGCGGCGCAACGCCGGAAACGGCTTCATGCATGGCCGCAATATGTTCAGGTGTGGTGCCGCAACAACCCCCGACAATGTTGAGGAAACCAGCCTGTGCCCATTCTTTTATCTGGCGAGCCATTTCAGCGGCATCTAAATCATATTCACCAAACGCATTGGGCAACCCGGCATTCGGGTGTGCGGTGACATAACATTCTGCAATACGGGATAACTCAGCGACATACTGGCGAAGTTCATCCGGCCCCAGGGCGCAGTTCAGGCCAAAAGAGAGCGGTGAAGCATGGCGCAGGGCATTGTAAAATGCTTCGGTCGTCTGGCCTGATAAAGTACGGCCCGAGGCATCGGTAATTGTGCCGGAAATCATGATGGGCAATTCAACGCCCAGCGCTTCAAACTCGGTTTCTACGGCATAAATCGCGGCTTTCGCATTCAGCGTATCGAAGATGGTTTCAACCAGAATCAGGTCTGCACCGCCGTTAACCAGCGCCCGGGTAGATTCACGGTAGGCGTCCACCAGCTGATTAAAGGTGATATTACGAAAAGCCGGGTCGTTAACATCAGGCGAGATAGACGCGGTACGGTTTGTCGGGCCAAGCACCCCGGCGACATAGCGCGGTTTTTCTGGTGTGCGGGCTGTCCACTCATCAGCACACTGGCGAGCCAGGCGAGCCGCCTCATAGTTAATTTCTGCCGAAAGGGACTCCATCTGGTAATCAGCCATCGCAATGGTCGTGGAGTTGAAGGTATTGGTTTCAACAATATCTGCGCCCGCAGCAAAATACGCGTTGTGGATATCAGCAATCAGCGCCGGACGGCTCAATACCAGCAGGTCGTTGTTGCCTTTGACATCGCAGGGCCAGTCGGCAAAGCGCTCGCCCCGGTAATCCTGTTCTTCCAGACGGTGGCTCTGGATCATGGTACCCATACCACCATCCAGGATAAGAATGCGTTTTTCTAACGCCTGATGAAGTGTTTCGACCTGCTTGCTCACTCTGACTCCCAACTTCTGATTAACGCGGTGCTGCTGGCGAAAAGACCAGCAGACCATACTGGCACAAGTTGTGTCAGGGGAAAAGTAGCCAGACATGAGACATGTTCAGGTTGATAATATCTGGCAGTTTTTTTTCAGTTGCATTATCGTTAAATAAAACGAAAACAATTTCCACGATACAGAAACAGGAGGCCATCATGGCAACAGCGGTTCCGGCAAAACGCGGGAAGAAACCCCGTTCTGCAGCGGCAGCTCCCGCTCCAGCAACCGGCCAGGTGCAGTCCCTTACGCGCGGTTTAAAACTGCTGGAGTGGATAGCGGAGTCAGGAAGCAATGTGGCGCTGACAGAGCTGGCTCAGCAGGCTGGTTTGCCAAACTCCACCACGCACCGCCTGCTAACTACATTACAACAACAGGGTTTTGTTCGCCAGGTAGGTGAATTAGGCCACTGGGCGATTGGCGCACATGCGTTTATTGTTGGCAGCAGTTTTTTGCAGAGCCGCAACCTGCTGGCCATTGTTCACCCGGAACTACGCAAGCTGATGGAAGCATCCGGAGAAACCGTTAACCTGGCTGTGCTGGATATGAGCGACCACCAGGCCATTATTATTGACCAGGTACAGTGCACGCAGTTAATGCGGATGTCGGCCCCTATTGGTGGGAAACTGCCGATGCATGCTTCCGGCGCAGGTAAGGCGTTCCTGGCTAATTTAAATGAAGACCAGGTTTCCGGGTTACTGCACCGCCAGGGGCTGCACGCCTATACGCCCGCAACACTGACATCCCCGGTACTGCTGAAAGAGGACCTGCTGCAAATCCGCAAGCGGGGCTACTCGTTCGATGACGAAGAGCATGCACTGGGCCTGCGTTGCATTGCCTCCTGCCTGTATGATGAACACAAAGAGCCGTTTGCCGCGATTTCGATTTCCGGCCCGATATCCCGGATTACCGACGACCGCGTCACTGAGTTAGGCGCAATGGTGATTAAAGCCACGCGCGAGCTGACACTGGCGTGGGGCGGGCAGCGCTAGGCTGCCCTTTCATTTTTTCGTGGCGGTGTGTGCGGGCTTTCCACTGCATCGCCATAGCGCTGGTTAAAGCGCTGTTTACGCCGGTAAGCATAGACATCTTCCACATGGCCTGAGCGGATCCGCGCCTGCAGGGTACGCCAGTATTCAGCCCTGAATAAATCCCCGTGCATTTCATCAAACAATGGCCCAATGCGCGGGTCAACACATAACCAGTGGCGGAATTCCTCCGGGAAAACATCCCCCGGAGAAACGCTATACCAGGGCTCACCTGACAGTTCATCTTCCGGATAACGGGCCGGGGGAATATCCCGGAAATTCACTTCGGTCATGTAGCAAATTTCGTCGTAGTCATAAAACACGACGCGCCCGTGGCGGGTGACGCCGAAGTTTTTAAACAGCATATCGCCGGGGAAAATATTCGCGGCAGCCAGTTGGCGAATCGCGTTACCGTACTCTTCTATTGCATCCCGCAGGGCCTGGCCTTCCACTTGTTCCAGCCAAATATTCAGCGGCACCATACGGCGTTCAATATACAGATGCTCCAGGATGATGTTGTTCCCCTCTTCGGTGACTTTTTTGGGGGCTTCTTCCCGCAGTAATTGTAATAACGCCGAGCTTATCTGGCGTTTATCGATAACGAAATTTTCAAAGGCCTGGGTATCGGCCATGCGCCCGACTCTGTCATGTTCTTTTACCAGTTGGTAGCAGGCGCGTACCCGCTCTTCATTCACCTCTTTCTGGGGAGCAAACTGGTCTTTAATCACTTTAAACACCCGGTCAAACCCCGGTAAGGTGAACACCAGCATCACCATTCCTCGCACACCCGGAGCCTCGATAAACTGCTCGCTGGTGTGGTTCACATACTCCAGGTATTCGCGGTAGCTTTCTGTTTTACCGTGTTTCTGGCAGCCTATCGCCATATAGAGTTCAGCCGTGGTTTTGCCCGGCAAAATTCCGCGCAGCCACTCGACTAACGCCGCAGGCAGTGGTGCATAAACCATGAAATAAGAACGTGCGAAGCCAAAAACAATACTGGCATCGCCCGGGTTGGTCAGGCAGGTATCAATGACCAGTTGCCCGTCTGGTGTACGGTGTATGGGTAATAGAAATGGCAAGATATCCCCACCGGGTTGTACCAGTTTTGCCACCAGCCACGCGGCTTTATTGCGGTAAAACAGTTCTGTCGCGACATCCAGCGAGCACCCTGCCAGCACCTCTTCCCCTAATGTTTCCCGCAAATGACGCAGAATGTAGCCCACATCCCGTGGCAAGTTTTGCCAGGGCAGGCGTAAAGGTAAGTCAGTTAATAAGGTGGTGAGCAGTGCCTGCCAGCCATGATGGGGAATGCACTGTTTCGCCAGTGGGCGTGGATTTGGCCGAAAACGTTGTGGCGGCTGGGAACTGAAAATAAACAGGCGATCAGGCGTGAGAGAACGGTGCTCGAACAGGCGGCAGTAAACAGAGTTAAAGAAGCTTTCAGCTATTTCAAACCGTGGGTAGTCTGGCAACAATGCGGTGTACTCTTTTTTTACCCGCAACAGAAATGCGCTGTCTGTGGCTTTGCCTTCAGTAATACAGCGTAACTGCTCAACCACCAGCCCGACATGGTGGTCGTATAAGTTAATTCGCTGTTTCATCGCCTGTTGAACCGCCTGCCAGTCGGCCTGTTCAAAGCGCTGCTGTGCCCCGGAGGTCACTTCAAGAAAACGGCCATATTGCGCGTCAAAACCTTGCAAAATGGTCTGTGCTATCAGCAATTCCAGCCCACGAGACATAAGTATCTCCTGATAAAAATAGCGCACAAAGAGAAATGCGGGTGAGCATCCTGCCCACCCGCACCGATTCCCGGAGGAAGTGACGGGAAATCAGAACTGTGCTTCTTCCGTTGAGCCAGTCAGTGCGGTCACAGACGATGCACCACCCTGAATAATGTTGGTTACTTTATCGAAATAGCCGGTGCCCACTTCTTGTTGGTGCGACACAAAGGTGTAACCCTCTTTACCAGCAGCAAATTCAGGTTGCTGTACTTTTTCCACGTAATGTTTCATGCCTTCGCCCTGAGCATAGGCATGGGCAAGGTCAAACATGTTGAACCACATGCTGTGGATCCCCGCCAGGGTAATGAACTGGAACTTGTACCCCATGGCGCTCAACTCTTCCTGGAAGCGGGCAATTGTGTTGTCGTCCAGGTTCTTTTTCCAGTTGAAGGAAGGCGAACAGTTGTAGGCGAGTAACTTGCCAGGGAATTGTGCGTGAATGGCATCGGCAAAACGGCGTGCCTGCTCCAGGTCTGGTGTAGAAGTTTCGCACCACACCAGGTCGGCATACGGTGCATACGCCAGGCCACGGCTGATAGCCTGTTCCACCCCTGCCTGGGTGCGATAGAACCCTTCGCTGGTGCGTTCGCCAGTAATAAATGTCTGGTCGTATGGGTCACAATCTGAGGTGAGCAAATCGGCGGCATCGGCATCTGTACGAGCAACCAGCAGAGTGGGCACGCCCATTACATCTGCAGCCAGGCGCGCGGCAACCAGTTTCTGAACCGCTTCCTGGGTGGGTACCAGCACTTTGCCACCCATATGGCCGCATTTTTTCACCGAGGCCAGTTGGTCTTCAAAGTGAACGGCCCCGGCACCTGCGGTAATCATCGATTTCATCAGTTCAAAGGCGTTAAGTACGCCACCAAACCCCGCTTCGGCATCCGCAACGATCGGCAGGAAGTAATCGATATAACGTGGATCTTCCGGATCGATACCCGCAGACCACTGAATTTGATCGGCACGGCGGAAGGTGTTGTTGATACGATCAACTACCGATGGCACCGAGTTCGCCGGGTAGAGCGACTGGTCCGGATACATGCTGGAAGCCAGGTTGGCATCGGCGGCGACCTGCCAGCCGGAAAGATAAACCGCTTCAATACCCGCTTTGGCCTGTTGTAATGCCTGGCCACCAGTCAGTGCGCCCAGGCTGTTTACATACCCTTTTTTGGATTCGCCATTAAGCAGACGCCACAGTTTCGCCGCTCCCAGTTGTGCCAGTGTGCATTCCGGATTCACGGAACCACGCAGTTTCACGACGTCTTCAGCACTATAAGGGCGGCGGATGCCTTCCCAGCGCGGTTGTTGCCATTCTTGTTCTAATTGTTTGATTTGTTGGGTACGGGTAAGGGTCATTTGCAGTGCTCCATTTGTCTTGTTTACCTGGCAAACCAGGTGCAATTTGTTACAGCGATTTCGCCTCATTAGGTTTGTTCGCCGCCAGCAATTCAGAGGCGGTCAGGCCAGTAAGCGGTAGCCTGGCAACGTCAGGAAGTCGATCAGCTCATCTGATGTGGTGATTTGTTCCATCAGCCGGGCGGCTTCATCAAAGCGCCCTTGTGAGAAGCGCTGGTCACCCAGTTCTTCCTGAATCACTAACATCTCTTCGGCAAGCATCTGGCGGAACAGGTCTTTGGTTACGGGCTGGCCGGTGCTCAGGGTTTTCTCATGGTGAATCCACTGCCAAATTGAGGTACGGGAAATTTCTGCCGTTGCTGCATCTTCCATCAGGCCATAAATCGGGACGCAACCGTTGCCGGAGATCCAGGCTTCGATGTACTGCACAGCCACGCGAATATTGGCGCGCATGCCTTCTTCGGTACGTGCTCCCGGGCAGGGCTCGAGCAGTTGTTCTGCGGTGATGGGCTCGTCCTGTTCGCGGGTGATAGCGAGCTGGTTGCGGTTGCCACCCAGCACGTTGTCAAAGACCGCCATAACGGTGTCTGCCAGGCCCGGGTGAGCAATCCAGGTGCCATCATGCCCGTTGGTGGCTTCCATCTCTTTGTCTGCTTTGACTTTGTTCAACACCCAGTTGTTGCGTTCGCTGTCTTTACTGGGAATAAATGCCGCCATGCCGCCCATGGCAAAAGCGCCGCGCCGGTGGCAGGTTTTAATGAGCAGGCGGGAATAGGCACTCAGGAATGGTTTATCCATCGTGACTCTTTGGCGGTCTGGCAACACGCGGTCCGGGTGGTTTTTCAGGGTTTTGATATAACTGAAAATGTAGTCCCAGCGGCCACAGTTCAGGCCAACAATGTGGTCACGCATCGCATGGAGAATTTCATCCATCTGGAAAACAGCCGGAAGCGTTTCAATCAGCAATGTGGCTTTAATGGTGCCGCGCGGCAGTGAGAAGCGGTCTTCCGTATAACTGAATACTTCGCTCCACCAGGCCGCTTCCTGCCAGCTTTGAGTTTTTGGCAGGTAGAAATAAGGCCCACTACCTTTCGCCAGCAACGCTTCGGCGTTGTGGAAAAAGTAGAGCGCAAAATCGAACAGGCTGCCCGGAATCGCTTCGCCGCGCCAGGTGACATGTTTTTCTGGCAAGTGCAGGCCTCTGACCCGGCAAATCAGTACCGCCGGGTCGGGCTTAAGTTGGTAGATTTTGCCATTCTCATTGGTCCAGGTGATTGTGCCATTGATAGCATCACGCAGGTTGATTTGCCCTTCGATAACTTTTTCCCAGGAGGGCGCCAGTGAGTCTTCGAAGTCTGCCATAAAGACTTTGACGTTGGCATTGAGTGCGTTGATCACCATTTTGCGTTCAACGGGGCCGGTAATTTCTACGCGGCGGTCCTGCAAATCTGCCGGAATTCCACGGATTACCCAGTCAGAATTTCTTATGGAAGCAGTTTCCGAAATAAAATCAGGCAGCTTTCCGTTATCAATTTCCTGCTGAACTTTAACCCGCTCAGCCAGCAAATCATTACGTTGATCCGTGAATGTACTCACCAGATCGTTGAGAAAGGCCACGGCATCTGGCGTTAATACCTGTCTTTCCTTTTCAGTAAATTGCTGATTAAAAATAATTTCTTCTGTTATCGTTGGTTGTGTCATGTCACTGTCCTCCGGATTTTGCCTTGCCAACGCGCTCCCATGAAGGGTGAGAAGCACTGTTGTGTACTTTTCACCCAGCAAGAATAAGCCTAATCCAGTTTTATATAAAATCAAAAACAATTTCCATTTTTGATTTTATTTTAATTTAACTCATTGTTTAATAATGAATTAAATTTATTAATATGCAGGAAGTGAATTTCATAAATAAAAAAGGCACCCGAAGGTGCCTGATAACATGCTGAAACGCTTTAGTTAATCGAGCGTTGGATTCATATGGCTCAGATCATATGGCGTTATCTGGTAAACGAAGTAGTTCAGCCAGTTGGTGATCAACAGATTACCGTGGCTACGCCAGGTAGCACGGGGTTTATTTTGTGGATCGTTGTTGGGGAAATAGTTGTGCGGTATTACCGGCGCGATCCCGGCTTCAATGTCACGAAAATATTCGTTTGCCAGTGTCGCGGCATCGTATTCTGGGTGGCCAGTAACAAATGCAAGGCGCTTATCACGGCTGGCAAACAGGTAAGCATCTCCACCTTCAGATTCGGCAAAAATATCCAGGTCGGTATAGTCACGAATCATTGATGCCGGGAAGTCAGCATAGCGTGAGTGTGGTGCCAGAAATGAATCATCAAACCCTCGCGTCAGCAGAGCGTGGGGTTGCAGAATATGGTGTTCATATACACCAGACAGCTTTTCTTCGCGTGTCTGTTTCGGGATATTGTAGAGGATATTAAGTGCTGCCTGTACCGCCCAACAGACAAACAAGGTAGAGGTAACATGCTCTCTTGCCCACTCCAGGACCTGTTTGATTTGCGGCCAGTATGCCACATCATTGAATTCTACCAGGCCAAGAGGTGCACCGGTGACAATCAGGCCATCGTAGTTGTCGTGGCGTATATCCTCAAAATCACAATAGAAGTTATTGAGGTGTTCTACCGGTGTATTACGGGATTCCCGGTGATCGATACGTAATAACTGGATATCCAGCTGCAGCGGTGAGTTGGAGAGTAAACGCAAAAACTGGTTTTCCGTTTCGATCTTCTTCGGCATCAGATTAAGAATCAAAACCTTAAGTGGCCTGATTTCCTGTCCTCGTGCACGTGATGATGTCATCACAAATACATTTTCATTCCGCAAGAAGTTAACTGCTGGTAACTCATCAGGCACCCGAATTGGCATAACCTTATATCCTCACTGCATACGTTTAAACGTTTAGACATCCAGACAGCCAACAATAACCAGGATTGAGGAAAATGTCGAGTCTGCATCCAGAAGGTGAAAATGTTTCACGACTGTGCGCGGGTAGCACGGCTTATGTGTTCAAAATATATACTGATGCATTTATCAGAAAAGTAAAATACCTACTAAGGATGTGCAGTGCAGTGTACCGGGTGAGTGTGGTGTGGGCGAGTATAGTGCGGGTTACAGGGGCCAGGCAGCGGCTGAAGCATGCCTGTATTCGCAGGACGGGAGGTGTATGGCTGCAGAATAACGGGCCGGATAAGGGCTTATAAAGCAAAAAACCCCCAGCTTTCGCTGAGGGTTCTTCTTAATTGAAGCCTGGCAGTTCCCTACTCTCGCATGGGGAGACCCCACACTACCATCGGCGCTACGGCGTTTCACTTCTGAGTTCGGCATGGGGTCAGGTGGGACCACCGCGCTCTTGCCGCCAGGCAAATTCTTTCTTTGCCGAACTCTACCGAATAACTGGTGCTGATACCCAGAGTCGAACTGGGGACCTCACCCTTACCAAGGGTGCGCTCTACCAACTGAGCCATATCAGCACAACAAAACCTGCTTTAGCAGGTTTTTAAATTGAAGCCTGGCAGTTCCCTACTCTCGCATGGGGAGACCCCACACTACCATCGGCGCTACGGCGTTTCACTTCTGAGTTCGGCATGGGGTCAGGTGGGACCACCGCGCTCTTGCCGCCAGGCATATTCTGTTTTATTCACCGCCTCACGGCCATGAACATTATCCGTTAACAAGCTAAAAA